>SXXZ01000176.1 GCA_005789375.1 Verrucomicrobiales bacterium
GTTTCCAGAACGCGCTCGCGGCCCGCATCGCGGCTCAGGATGGCCGCTTTCACCAAGCGGGAGACGGGTCCTGGGGTGGCATCGCAAATAGAGATGGCCTCGATGACATTGTCGCGTTTGAGCACATTGCGCACGCCGGCCAAAAACTGCGCCGAATCGATTTGCACCCGGTGGTAGTAGAGGAGTCGCTCAATAATCACGCTCAACGCCACGCCGGCCAAGAGGGTCAGGAGCCAGAAGAGGATCCCAAAACCACCAGCGGCGGTATCGGCCGAAATCGCATTCGGCAGGACCGTGCCGTTGGTGGGCACCACGACCGCCAGCAGGACGGAAAACGTCATGACCTCCAGCGTGAAGCTTCGCTCCGATACGGGCAATCCCCGCTCCCTGCCCTAGGATAGGCTCGCCGGGGCGTGTCCATCGGTGCGGTTGGGGAGAGGGGGGCTGCGAGCCTGGGTTCCTGCGGGAGATCCCCCTTCTGTTCAACGGCTACTTGGTAGTGTCGGCGAAGATGCGGGCTTCTCGCTCGGTGATCTTGCCATCCTGGTTGGTATCGGCTCGGCGGATCGACTCGTTGAACCCCTGGTGAGGCCCGTTCACGGTGGTGATCTCGTGCGAGAGAATGACCGGGATGTGGAACTCGGTCTTGCTCTCCGTCGGGCGCGACGACGCGCGGACCTTCTCCACGGCCTCATAGAAGGTCCGGGCCGCGGCATCGGTCTCGAAGGAGATGGGCAGGCGCTGCTCGTCCCGATGGACCGTTCCTTGATGGGAGATCAAGGTGCAGCCCAATCCCACAGCAGCCAAGAGCACTCCGGCCGCGACGAGGAGAAAAGTTCGGAAAGTCATCACAACCCCTAGAGACTCCGGGACTCCGCAGCCGTTCCATCCAATTCTTGAACGCGCCGGGCTTGAAGATATTGCCCGCTGACCGAGTCTTGCACCACGCATGACGATTCCCTCCTTCGACAGCACTCTCCGGACCCGCGTGGTGTTCGGGGCCGGTAGCCTGGATCGTCTCGGCGAACTGGCCGCCAGTCTGGGCGGGCACCGAGTCTTGTTGGTCACCGACGCGGGCATCGTGCGCGCAGGTCATGCCGCCCGGGCCGTGAGCCGGTTAAAAGCCGCCGGGCTCGAAGTGACCGTCTTCGACGCGGTTCGCGAAAATCCGACCACCCTCGATGTGGCTCGTGGCCTTGAAGTGGCCCGCGCCGCTTCGGTGGATTTGTTCGTGGGCCTGGGCGGCGGCAGCTCCATCGATACGGCCAAGGGCGTGAATTTCTTGCTCACCCAGGGCGGTGAGATGCGCGATTACCAAGGAATTGGCAAGGCCACCCGGCCCATGCTGCCGCTCATTGCCATCCCCACGACGGCGGGCACGGGCAGTGAATGCCAGAGTGCAGCGCTCATCGCCGACGAGGCCACCCATCACAAGATGGCCTGTCTTGACCCGAAGGCCGCCGCGCGCATTGCCTTGCTCGACCCCGAATTGACGGTGTCGCAGCCGCGCCGCGTCACGGCCCTGACCGGTCTCGATGCCTTGGTCCACGCGGTGGAGTCGGCCGTCACCACGCGCCGCACGGTGTGGTCGTCGATGTTCTCGCGGGAGGCGTTCCGACTGTGCGCCGGCGCCCTGGAAACCGTGCTGCGTTCGCCCGACGACCTTGAGGCCCGTGGCCGCATGCTGCTGGGGGCAGCCCTGGCGGGCACGGCCATCGAGAATTCCATGTTGGGAGCGGCCCACTCGGCGGCCAACCCCTTGACGGCGCATTTCGGGGTCGTCCACGGAGCGGCCGTCGGGCTGATGATCCCGCGGGTGATTCGCTTTAATGCAGCCGATCCCGAAGTCCGGGCCATTTACGCCGACCTAGCCGCCACCGCCGGCTGGACTAGCCCCGACGTCTCGCCTGAGGCGGCCGCCTCGGTGCTGGCCGACCGGTTCCAAGCCTGGCTGCGCCTGGCCGAGATCCCTGAGACGCTGACCGCCGCCGGCGTGGATCCGGCTAAAATCCCGCTCCTGGCCGAAGAAGCCTCGCGCCAGTGGACCGCCACCTTCAACCCCCGCCCCATCACCGCCCCCGACTTCGAACGCCTCTACCGCGAAGGGCTCTGAACCGGCCGCACCGTGGCGGCGACGCGCGGTCGTCGGGGTGAATGACTGGGTGCTGCAGGCTTCGTGCCCCGGGCCCGGTGGCCCGGGGTTAAATCCGGCAGGCGGCGGTGACCGCACGCAGCCTCAGGTGCCATTTGCCATCCAACTTCATTCGGATGGGGGGCCGACCACGGGAGCACCCGTTTGAAGCCTGCCCAAAGCCTCTGTCCCCGGAGTTTTCATGCACGCTTGCTTCTCATCCGGTGGACGGAGGCTTCCTGCTGTTTCAAAGCCATGTCAGCCGAATCGCCTGTTTTCGCTCGTCTGGGTCTCAATCCGGCCTGCGGTTCGGGATTCCCCGCATGACTCTCGCTCATTACTGCGGTTTTAAAGGGGTTTTCGGGAGGGAGGTTAGGCAACCAGAGAGCTTTAGAATTCAAAAATAATCAAAAATGGGTTGCTTTAAAAATGATTATATTGATAATCACCGCAAGCTCGCGATGAATACTAAAATCAAGATTCACTTCCTGGCGGCAGTCGTTTTGATTGCCACGATCTTCAAGACGTGGGCCCAAGACGGCGGTTATTTGCCGGATCTCCCCGGGTTCCCGTCCGGAACCTACGCCCAAGTAGCCGCCGTGGGGGTCAAGATCCATGGCTACCTCAGCGCAACGGAGATGCATCCGGAGACCGGAGACCGCAAGCGGTTCATTCGGATGACCTACTACGGACCGACTGACACGTACGCCAGGATGGGTATCTGTTCCTTATACACCGACCCCGCGACTGTGGCCCGTTACGCCAATCCGTCGAAGAAGGACGGTCGTGATGTCATAAAGGAGCGTCGATCGATAAAGTACTACCGCCGCGATGGCAGCGGAGGAGGGTACAGTCTGTGGTATTATAAGGCCGGTGCCGTTGATAAGTTGTTCGAGTACGAGTTCCAATCGGAAGATATCGGTATGCCTTCACCGGGCGCGGTGGGACGGCCCTTTGAGAACCTGTCAGCCACTGATTCCCTTGAAATCAAGTTTGTTCCCAAGGCGACGATCTTCACGCTGAAGAACGAAGAATCTAGAAGGCCCGACGACGTTATGGGTGCCATGCTGCTTCGCTTAGAAGGAGCCGCAGGGGCTGCCTCCGAGGAGGCCTCCGAAGAGGTGCAAGGGATTATCGAGTTGGGCAGCATGGTCTTCGATCCGATGAAGGCCGTGGGTTTGGCCCAGAACATGGGCCAAGCCATCGTGCACTGGGATCAGACCATGGCGGCCATCCAGCGCCAGGTGGACGCCACGGCCAATACTTACTGGGAGAGCCGTGTCGGCCTGATCAACCCCGAAGATGCCTACCGAAAAGAAGGTGCTTTTCTTTTCCATTTGGCTTCTAATGTGACCGGCGGATGGGCGGTCAAGGGTGCAGGAAAGGCCAAGCTGGCAGGGAAGGTAGATGATGTTGCAGGATTGGTTGCAAAGAAAATAAGCACCGGGCGGACAGTCCCCAACAGTCTCAAGGAAAAGTTGGCTATGGAAGAGGTAATGGCTAAACCGATGGGAAAAACACCTCCGGGAATGCCGCCGATGTCTGACACGAAAAACAATCTGTTAGCTGCGGACGGCTGGGTGAAACGCGCTCAAAGAGTCTACGACGTTGAAATTCATTACGTCGAAAATACCTTGACTGGGCAGATGGTCGACTTCAAGTTTAAATAATGATTATGACTTTTAACGATCAGCTTTTACATACGATTGGCGAATGCAGCAAAGGTCCAATTGAGGATGAATGGCTATTTGAAAAATTTCGAGAACAGTTTGTAAATCGCATGTCTACTGTGGATGCTTTTGAAGCAATTGGAGAAACGGTTGATGTATTGTTAAGTCAAACTGATGAATCCAACGCCATAGAGGTGGCCCAGATTCTCATATCGTTGGCAAGGCAAAGTGACACAACCGAGATTCCGTCCAAACTCCTTTCCCAAAAGATAGTTATCGAGAGTCAGTTTTCAAACTTTGGCGGTTATGCAAAAAACACAATTCAGGAGCTATTTCGTTATTACCGGTTATAACAATTAATACTAATCAATCATTTAATTTATTATTTGGCCGCTGACGCTGTTTTTTCGCTGGTGGGACCGGTAATTAAAAAATATAAAGTTTTTAGGCAGTCCTCCAATGCCGCAAAGACGACAGGCAAATTCGATGGCATTGCGAAACAGATCGATGATGTCGTTAAATCAGGAATACCAGTGAGTATCAATAATTTAGTGGCCGAATTATCGCTTATAGGGATAAGAGTATTCATGTTCGCAGAAAACGGGGTTGTCCTTCACTATTGACACAAACCGGCACCCACCGTCCCCCATGGCGACTCAGCGAATTCGATGACGTATCATTCACTATTAGATCATCGTTGGACTCCAGCCTTAATAGCCTAAAATGAAACTCTCCCTAATACGTCCCATAACGATCGCACTCACCGCGCTGTTGGTTGGAGCTGTCTTGGGTATGTGGCTGAATCGGTCGGTGTCGCGCTCGGATGTGGCGGGATCGCCGGCGGCGGGGCTTCGGCAATTGGACGGCCGCATTAACGCGTTTCGGCCTCGGCCAGGAGCCTCGGCACCTTCTACCGCTCCCGCCTCCATCCGCTGGGCCTCGCTCAGCGATGACGACTACCTCAAATACCTCACCGAACTGAAGCGCATCGGCTGCCCGCTGCGGACCCTCAAGGACATCATCGAGGGCGACGTCGAGGACCTCTATCGACCCCAACTCGCTGCGGCCAGCGGGCCCTATTGGTCTCACTCGGTGCGGGCCCGACGGGACGTGGTGCTCAAGAAGGTCGAGCTCATCGCTTTCCTCTTCGCCCATGTCGAGGGCCGGGATCTCGCGCGATTC
This sequence comes from Verrucomicrobiales bacterium, assembly GCA_005789375.1. The sequence continues at coordinate 4,984 of SXXZ01000176.1, forward strand.
CAACCGGCGGACAGCGTCGAGGCCATCTTGGAAACCCACGCCATCCTCGCCCGTCATCTTGTGCGGGATAGCCGCCATGGGTCCCAGGCCCGGGATCTGACCGAGGACCTGGAAAAGGAAACCCTGGAGGCCCTCTCAAAGCACCTCGATGCCGAGGGAATTTTGGAACACCGCCTGAAGCATTCGACCATCGCGCGGCAACTCCGGGAGCAATTGCGCCGATTTACCCCCACTGATACTGAGTTCCGGACGATCTTTGCCGCGGTGGATCAACCGAAATCCGCAGGCCTCGTTCCTCTGGTGCCGGGCACCGATTCCCGACCGATTCCGCTGTCGGAGGCCTTGGGGCCCGTCCGTTATGAGGAATACCGCCTGACCCGGGAAACCGGTTATTCGGGCATCGTGTCGTTGGTTGAGGAGTTCTCGCTGCCCCCGGAATCCATCGCCGCCTACTTTAAGCTGCAACGCGAGGTGTCGCGGGATCCCGCGCGCGTCTACTCGATGTCGGGCGGCTACGACACCATTTATATCGCAGATATCAAGGCCCGGCTGAAGACCATCCTCGGGCCGAGCTACCCGGCCTACGTGGAGAGGTACAGTTGGCTGATGCCCAGCGGTGTGTTAGGCAGACGCTGAACGGCTACACCCCCCAGACCTCCCCCAGAGAATCTTCTGAACCGTGAGAACTTCATCCATTCCTTTTTCGACCGGCGGGGTCGTGTTGGCCCTGGTCTTCATCCTGATCGGCTTTCGCCTCGGCCCGCTGACCCGACAGGCCCTCGAGAGGTCCCGCACGCTGACGGGGGTCGATCAACTGGTGGCAACCCGGCTGGTCTCGCCTCGCGAGGCGGCCGTGTCGCCGCAAGGACCGGCTGCTGTGGCCTTGGACTGGGCCCGCATCCACTCCACAAACTACCCGACCTACCTCCGGAACCTCCGCGAGGTCGGGTGCCCGCCCGGGACTATCCGCAATATCCTGCTGGCCGACATCAATGCCAGCTTCGACGCCCGCAAGGCGCTCCGGCCGTCGGACCCGGGGTATCTGGCTCCCGAGGCGCTGGAACGCGAGCGCCAGCACATCACCACGGCCTTGTTGGCAGAGATCGGTTGGAAAGAGGAATCGGTGTCCGCAGGCGGGCTGCTTTCGGCCTTGGACGAGCGACTGGAGATGTTGCACCAGTCGATCCCGTTCGATTCGGCCCGGCCGCGGGAATGGGAGTTGGCCATCGAGGCCGCCGAGCGCGGGTTCCTCGAGGCCGCAGCCCAAGAGGTTTCGAAAGAAGACTTGGCGGAATTCGAGCTGCGCCATTCGATCCGCTCCCGGTCGTTGGCCCACGAGATGCGCTATTTTCAGCCGAACGAGAAGGAGTTCCGCGCGATCTTCACCGCCAAGGGCCCCGGCGGACCGGTGGCACTGCCGACCCTCACCGATGAGAGTCGTCAGGACGACATCGCCCTCGTCTCCGGGATCCACTCCTTGGGCGTGGGGTTGAAGTCGGCCCTGGGGCCCGATCGCTTCAAGGCCTACTTGCGAACCGAGCAACCCGCCTACCGCGAGATGGCTCGGGTGGTGGAGCAGTTAAAGCTGCCACCCGAGGCGTTGGAGGCCTCGATAACGGTGATCATTGAGGCTGAGACTCGGTTGATGCGCCGGGGTGACCGGTTGCCTCCGGGCGACCCCTATGCCCGGGAAATACGTGAACGTCTGGAGAAAGTGCTGGGGCCGGGCGGTGTCGAGCAGGCCTTGGAGGTCTACCCGATTCCGTATTTGTTGAATCCCTGATTCGAGCGGGAGCCTGGAACTTCACCGTGGTCTGTCTCCCGGCCAGGCTAGGTCGGGTCTTTGATGTCGATGACTGGCGCGGCGCCTGAGATTGGACACCTTGCCGCAGCCTTTTCGCTTCGAAGGCATCGGGGGGCGGTGCGGCGATTGGAATCGGTCCATAAACGCAATAGCCGGAGCGATTCAATTGGGTCAGTCGTGCTGGCGAGGTCGTTTTCAAGAGCGTCGTTGTTCGCTCGTCATAAGCCTCAGCACGGCCCCTCGTCGCTAACGCCTCATGTCCTGAACGCATCGGTTGCGCCGTCACTTTTTGCCAGCTGGATCGTTCTGATTTTGGCTTGATGAAAACAGGGGAGGTGATTCGATCTACACACTCCCAATGAAGACCCTTTTTCAGCCGCGCCCTCGTGCCGGTTTTACCTTGATCGAACTCCTGGTGGTGATCGCGATCATCGCCATTTTGGCCGGGATGCTCTTGCCGGCTTTGGGTCGTGCCCGCATGAAGGCCACCGGGGCCAATTGCGTGAGCAATCAGAAGCAGTTGGTGCTCGGTTGGATTTTGTACTCCAACGACAACCAGTCCGACCTGATGCCGCTTCAGGTCCGCATCAACAATGCGATGGTGGATCTGGTCGGTGGTGGCTACTGGCGAAGCCCCGTGCCGGGCCTCTCCGCTGGCATCACTCAGACCGAGGCCCTTCGACGGGTCTACAACGGTATGAGCAACGCCCCGCTCCAGCAGTACTGCCCGGGCTATCAAGTCTATCACTGCCCCGGCGACTCCCGCACGAAGCTCGCGCCCGGCAAGGGATGGGCCTTTGACAGTTATTCTAAGGCCAATGGCATGAACGGCGGGCAATGGGATTCATCCATTCCCTACAAGAAGGAGTCCGAGGTCACCAATCCCTCCGAGAGCATGGTTTTTGTCGAGGAGGCCGATTCGCGCGGTTACAACATGGGCACTTGGGTCATTAACACGGCGCCGCCGGGTTGGGTGGATCCCTTTACCATTTTTCATGGCCAGGTTAGCACCTTCGGTTTCCAAGACGGTCACTCGGAAAGCCACAAGTGGGTGGATGGCGCGACCATCAAGGCGGCGAAGGATTCCGGCGCCGGGAAGGACAGCTTCTATTGGGCGGGCGGTACTTCCAAGAACCCGGACTTCCGCTGGGTCTGGGACCGCTACCGCTACGTGAACTGGAAGCCGTTGAACTGAGGGGCAATCCAGCCCCGGGACCCAGTCCTAGAACTGGGTCTTCCCTGTTTGGGCAGTTAGGCGCGATCTGACGAGGCGCGGGGGAATACCTTCCGCGCCTCGGTCGTTTCAAACTGGCCTCGCGTGACACCGAGTTGACTGGAGAGCTTGAGCTCCTGCCACAGCGCCTGGCCCGTGATCTCATTGCGCAGCAGGGCCCGGTAGCGGCCGATTACCGTGGCTACCTGCTCGGGCGTTTCGTCCACGAACTCGATCCGGAAGACGCGCACACCCAGTTCGACAAAGCGGGCTAGCGACTCGGCTCCGGTTTGGGCTCGGGCGTTGAAGACCGTGTTGCGGCAACCACTGTCCGCCTTAAGTGGGTGCTCTGCCCCGGTCCGATCCCGGAGCTTTACCACATGCGTGTCGCACGGGCGTCCGCAGTTTGTGTAGTCGGTGCCCTTCGAGAGAAAGGCGCAGAAGACGCAGTGCTCCATGTGGAAGAGCGGCATGTGCTGGTGGAGCGTCAGCTCGAACCAGGCCGGAGGGGCCGTCCGCAGCAACGCGGCCACCTGCTCGGCGTTTAAATCGTAGCTGACGGTGACCCGCTCCAAGGCCTCGTGCGTGATGAACCAATCGGCCGCCAACGGGTTGGCCACGTTGAGTGAGAAGTCTCCGCGCCGGCGGTGATTAGCAAAAAAACGCAGGTGCTCTGGGTTGCGTACCAGGTACCCGTCGGCGTTGCTCGAAAGGACCTGCTTCAGGATCCACTCCTCACCGGGCTTAAAGACGCGAGGTGGTGCCACCCA
>SXXZ01000023.1 GCA_005789375.1 Verrucomicrobiales bacterium
CCAACAGACCCCGCACCCGATGCCCAACTATCTGGCGGGTCAGCGCTGGGGCATCGAGGGCGAAAAAATCACCCGAATGCAGGAACCCTTGGCACCCGCCAAATCCGCCGAACGGATCGTTCTGCGTTCGGGTTTCCAAGCGGAACTATGGGCGGCCGAGCCCCTCCTCCTGAAACCCATTAGCATGGCGTTTGACGGACGAGGACGGCTGTGGATCGCCGAGACAGTCGATTATCCGAATGAATTGCAGAAACCCGGCGAAGGACGCGACCGGATCAAAATCTGCGAGGACACCGACGGCGATGGCAAGGCAGACAAGTTCACCATCTTCGCCGACAAACTCTCCATCCCGACAGGCCTCTGCCACGCCAACGGAGGACTCATCGTGATCGAGGGCGGCCAGACGCTGTTCTTGCGCGACACCAACGGCGACGATCAAGCCGACGAACGTAAGGTGCTCTTCAAAGGGTGGAACATGGGCGACACCCATGCCACCGCGAGCAACATCCGCTACGGGCACGACAACTGGGTTTGGGGCGTGGTCGGCTATAGCGGGTTCGACGGTGAGGTGGGCGGCAAGCGCGTCAAATTCGGCATGGGCGTTTTCCGCTTCCGGCCCGACGGGTCGGCCCTCGAGTTCGTCCGCTCCAGCAACAACAACACCTGGGGCTTGGGATTGTCCGAAGAAGGCTATGTGTTTGGCTCCACGGCCAACGGCAATGCCGCGTGGTACATGCCTATCCCCAACCGCTACTACGAGGCGGTCAACGGATGGTCGGCGGCCCGCATGGAATCCATTGCCGACAATCAGCTCTACCACCCCATCGCCCAGAATGTCCGCCAGGTGGACTGGCACGGCAAATACACCGCGGGCGCCGGTTCGGCCCTGTATACCGCCCGCAGCTTCCCCAAGGACTACTGGAATCAGGTCTCCTTTGTGACCGAGCCGACGGGCCACCTCATCGGGCAGTTCCGCTTTCAGGGATCCGGCGCCGACTTCAAGGCGAGCAACGAAAAGAACTTCCTAGCCAGCGACGACGAATGGTTCTCGCCCATCATGGCCGAGGTGGGGCCGGACGGTGCTCTGTGGGTGCTCGATTGGTACAACTTTATCATTCAGCACAACCCCGTGCCCAACGGGTTCAAGAACGGCAAGGGCAACGCCTATGAGACTCCGTTGCGGGACAAGACCCACGGGCGAATTTATCGGATCACCCACCGCGACGGCCAACCCGCGCCGAAGGTCGACCTGTCGGGCCGAGACAGCACTCGTTGGCTAGAGGCTCTGGGATCACCCGTCATGGAGGTTCGCCTTCAGGCCCAACGCCGGTTGGTCGAAACGCAAGACCGCTCCCTCGTACCGGCATTGGTACGGATGACCTCGAACACCACCGTCGATGAGTTGCACCTGAACCCGCGGGTGCTCCACGCGCTCTGGACCTTGCACGGGCTGGGCGCATCAGACGCCGTGCCTCTGTCCGTCCTGCGCCACGCCTCGCCCGCCGTGCGTCGGGCTGCGGTCATGACACTCCCTGCTGACGGTTGGACTGCCGCCGATTGGAAACAACTTCTTGTCTCAGAAACCGACGCCCAAGTCCGTCTGGCAGCGCTCCTGACGATTGCCGACCGGGGCAACACCGCCTCGATCTTTCCGTTGATCGAAGCCTTCCAAAACCCGCAGAACACCACCGATCCCTGGATCAAGGACGCCCTCACTGCAGCAGGAACCCAGCACCATCAAGCCTTCCTAACTTCTTCCCTTTCGGTGGCCCCAACAACCTCCGGTGCACTGGAGGTACTTCGCACCGTGGCGCGCCATCACGCGGCCACTGAACCCAATGCCCTGAGGTTAGCACTGGCTGCTGCGGGCGCCCCTCCCACCGTCTCCGCCGCCATCCTGGAGGGATTGACCGCCGGATGGCCCGCCCAACGCATCCCCGCGCTCACGCCGAATACAATCGCCCAAATTCAGGCCGCCGTGGCCAAGGCCCCCGACGCAGGCAAGGTGGCTCTGGTGCAACTCACCACGCAGTGGGGACGGAGCGACCTTCTCGCCCCCCAGATTCCCGCGATCTCCGAACGGCTGGTCCAGGCTCTTTCACAAGGCACCGCCACGGATTCCGACCGGATCGAGGCCGCCCGTCGCCTGATCGCCATCAACGACTCAAAGGCCTCGGTCACGGCGATCCTGGGCCAGATTCATGTGCTCAGCACCCCAGGCCTGGCCAACGGGTTGATCGGAACGCTGGCTGCTTCGCGGATTCCGGAAACCTCCCCGGCGGTCTTGGCTCATTGGACAGAGCTTTCACCCACCATGCGCCGTAACGCCACCGCCCTGCTGCTGCGGCGCAAGGAATGGGCCCTGGGACTCCTGGGCGCGGTGGAAGCCGGCACCTTGCTGGCTGGCGACCTCAGCCGAGATCATTGGAGCCAGCTCAGCGGCCATTCCGACGCTTCGGTGTCGGCCAAGGCTCGATCCCTGCAGAAGACCGGTTCACCGAAGTCTTCGGCGGCCATGGAGGCGTTGATCACCCAACTCCAGCCGGTGGCCCTCAAAGCGGGCAAAGCGGACCACGGCCGGGAGGTTTTTGAGAAAAACTGCATCGCTTGCCATGTGCTCGATGGCAAGGGCGGCCGCATCGGGCCGGAGTTGACCGGAATCGGTGTCCGACCAAAGACCGAAATTCTCACCGAGATTCTCGATCCGAACCGCTCGGTCGAGGCCAATTACAAGCTGTGGACACTCACCCAGAAGGACGGTGAAAGCCTATCCGGGCGACTCGACGCTGAAACGGCCACCTCGGTGGAGATCCTCGATACCACTGGAACCAAGCACGTCATCCAGCGCAGCGCCATCGCCAAGCTCGAATCATCCGGGCAGTCCATCATGCCGGGTGGCTTCGAACAGTTGCCGACTCAAGACCTGACCGATTTGCTGGAATATCTGGCCACGGCCGGGGCTAAACACTGAGCTATCACTCAAAAGCTCGCTCGAC
>SXXZ01000177.1 GCA_005789375.1 Verrucomicrobiales bacterium
CTGCTCTACATGGTGGGCAACTACGCCGGCTACGCCGTCTTGTTCCTTTTAGGACGCGGCCTGAAACCCCTCCTGCCAGGCACCCGCTGGCTGCGACTGCCTCCGACTATTCTGGGTAGCCTCTTAGGGGTGATGCTGTTCTACGGAGTCACTAATACGCTCTCGTGGCTGCGCGATCCGGCTTACGCCAAGACTCTGGCTGGTTGGTGGACTGCGTTGACCACCGGTTCAGCCGGTTGGCCTGAGACTTGGAAGTTTCTTCGCAACAGCTTGTTGAGCAGCGCCCTCTTCAGCGCGCTCTTTGCCGTGGCTTGGCAGGCGGCTCCCTCGGAGTCTCCGCAAGAAAAGGGTGAATGCACCCCCCCGGCCGAGGTCGATGGCGAGGCCGAAGAGCAGACCGCTTAATTAACGACACCATGACCGTGGGACTAATTTCCGATACCCACGGGTTCTGGGACGATCAAATCCCGGCGCTGCTTGCTGGGGTCGATCACATTCTCCATGCCGGCGACATCGGTGATCCTTCGATCCTCGTGGGTTTAGAACGGATCGCCCCAGTCACGGCCGTGATGGGCAACTGCGACGGACTGCCTCTCGATGCCCGCGAGACGGAGGTGATTGACCTCGGAGGGTATCGCTTTCTGGTTCATCATATTGTCGATCCTCGTGATCCCCACGATCGGTTGGCTCGGAGCATCGCCCACCATCATCCCGCCTTCGTGGTGTTCGGACACACCCACAAGGCACACGATTCCCGGGTGGATTCTATCCGCTACCTCAATCCGGGCTACGCCGGGCGGATCCGCTTCAAACAACCCCGCAGTTTGGCCATCCTAGATCTTGCGGATTCGGCCCTGCCGATGCGCCTGATCGATTTGGGAATGGTTTGATCCTGCTATCTCGTACCCGACCGATTGAATCGCTTTGACGACCCCGTCGTCCGGTTGCACGTTGAAGCCAGTTCAACTCTGAGAAATATGAGCCTGAAAATCGCTTCCGCCGCTGTTCTGTCCGCCGCCTTGGGTTTGTCGGCCGCCGACTTTGATGCCAGCAAATTGCCGCCGGTTTCCACCAAACAGGGCGTGACCTATGAGAAGGACATCAAGCCCCTCTTCGAACGCTCCTGCTTCAAGTGCCACGGGCCTGAGAAGCAAAAGGCTAAGCTGCGGTTGGACTCCCTGGAGGCCACCCTCAAAGGCGGCGCCGACGGAGCGGGTTTCGAGAAGGGTGCCAGCGCCAAGAGCACCTTCGTGGCCAGTGTCGCACGATTGATGTCCGAAGACGAAAACATGCCCCCAGAAGGCAAGGGGCAGGCCTTCAGCAAAGATGAGGTAGGGTTGCTCCGAGCCTGGATTGATCAGGGCACGAAGTGAGTCGAGCGATTGGGTTATTAATCCGCCTTCGGTTCGCCGTTGCAGAGTTTAGTCTCCAGCGACGGCGGGCTGCTCCATTCACCGTTCCTTTCACCGTTCCATTCACCGTTCCTTCATCCATCCCGTTGTTCATTTCAGCCTGACAATCACATGCTCGCACTTCGGGAATTTCATGCCGAACAAGGTGCCGTTTTCACCGAACTCCAGTCCATGGAAGCGGTGGGGCACTACGGCGATGTCGCCGCCGAATACACGGCGCTCCAGAACTCGGTCGGCTTGGTTGATCTGAGTTTCCGGGGGCGTTTGTGCCTCCTGGGGGCCGATCGGGTACGCCTCCTGCATGGTCAGGTGACCAATGACATCAAGGCGCTCCAAGCGGGGCAGGGATGCTACGCGGCCTTCACCTCGCCCAAGGGTCGGATGCAGGCCGATGTTCACGTCTACGCTCTGGCTGAAGAGTTGTTGCTCGATGTTGAGCCTGGTCTGACTCAAAGCCTCATTGAGCGGTTGGACCATTACATCGTCTCCGATGATGTGCAGGCCGTGGACGTGGCCGAGCACTACGGACTATTTTCCTTTCAAGGTCCCAAGGCGCTGGAGATTTCAGGTCTGCTAGATCCGGGACTAACATTGGCAGCGCAGAGTCACGGAATTGTCCACCGGCCAGATGCTGAACTGGGCGATCTTTACTGGGTGAACCATGCCCGCACCGGCAGTCAGGGGGTTGATGTGTTTGTCCCGTCCGCGGCCATGGGCATGGTCTGGGACAAGCTCTGTCTGGCCGTGAGATCCGTGGGAGGCAGGCCTGTGGGGTGGTCCGCTTTGGACTTGGCTCGCATCGAGGCCGGGATTCCGCGCTTCGGAGTGGACATCGACGAGAGCCACCTCCCGCCAGAGGCTGGACTCGACCTCGACGGTATCAGCTACACCAAGGGCTGCTATATCGGTCAGGAAACCATCGCTCGAATCCGGACCTATGGCCAGGTAACTAAGGCGTTGCGGGGCCTGCGCTTTGAGTCGAATGCAGCGATGCCCGTCCGAGGTGATAAGCTCCTCCACAATGGTCGTGAGGTGGGCTCCCTCACGAGCGTCATCCAATCCCCGCGCCTTGGGTGTCCCATCGCTTTGGGGTATGTCCGCAAAGAATGCAACACCCCGGGCACGGCGCTGATGGTTCGTTCCGTCTCGGGTGCCGAGATCCCGGCGACGATCGTGCCGCTGCCGTTTTCGGCCTAAATATTCTCGGCCCCTGGGTCGAGTGGCTGGGTTGGATAGGCTGACTCTGGAGGGTCGGCCTCGTGAAAAACTTGTGGGCTAGCGTGCCGCTTCGCTTGACCGAACGGCTAGTTCTGGCGGAAATCTTCTCCCATGCCTATTCGTTCCCTCCTCCGCGCCGGTGCTGTGGCCCTGGCGGTCGCTTCCTTGGCCTTCACCGGCTGCAAGGCCACCATCAAAGATCCCAAGACCGAAGGCTACGTGCCGATCTTCGACGGCAAGACCCTCGCTGGTTGGGCGGGTCGTTCCGACTTGTGGACCGTGAAGGAAGGGCTCATCACGGGCACTACCCACCGGGATCATCCGATTGCTGGAAACACCTTCCTAGTCTGGACCAACGGCACCGTGTCCAATTTCGAACTGCGCTTGCAGTACCGCATTTTCAACGGCAACTCCGGCATCCAGTACCGCAGCAAGCTGGTGGACGCCGACAAGTTCGTCGTGGGCGGATACCAGGCCGATTTCGAGGCCGGCAAGACCTACAGCGGCATCCTCTACGAAGAGCGCGGCCGTGGCATTTTGGCCGAGCGCGGTCAGCGCACGGTTATCACTGACGAGGGTGGCAAAACTAAGGTCACCGTGGTGGGCAAGCTCGCCGACTCCAAGGACTTGCAAGCCAGCATCCATGACGAGCAGTGGAACGAC
>SXXZ01000178.1 GCA_005789375.1 Verrucomicrobiales bacterium
CGGCAGTTGGCTGTCCCCCACGGGAGCCACCAAATCTTCCCACAGCTGCTGCGCCCGGTCCAAGCCCTCACACCGGATACAAACCGACGTGACCGCGCATTCGGTCTCACGTCCCCATAACGCATCCCAAGATCCGGAATCCCCGTCTCCGGCCAACCCGTGCTCTCCCCAGGCGGTGATCCAGGGGACGCTCAATTTGGAGCCTCCGACGTGGGCTCCGCTCATTCTTCCGTTTCCACACAGCAGTTCTGGCTCCGAATTCTGCGGGGCTGCCGTTTTTTCCTGGCATCATCGGACAGCCGCAGTCCTACCTCGCATGTCAGATCAGGCCGTTCCCCGATGGGATGCCGGCTTTGAGCCCTCGGTGATCCTCGGGTCCGGGCTCCGAAGCCTGGCGCCCCCCATCGGAGTCTGATCGATCCCTGAATCCGGTCTGATCACCATCAGGCATCCGGAGCTAAAGGCCGTTCCACGAACGACCTTCTGAACTCAGCCGCAGACGGAATTCCTGTTTCAGGCATCCCCTGTCGGTGCTTCCCAAGACCAAGAAAGCGCCCAGCGCTTCAGTCCTGCCCCAGATCTCCCGTTGGTTCCATCCATGAATTCTTCGCCTGTCCTTTTCCGGCTACCGAACCAAATCGGCGGTTGGGTCGTCGGCCTTCTGGTGGCCTGGCACTGCCGTGCCGAGGTCGTCACGCCGTTGGCCGTCCACCAATTGGCCGAATCCATCCCGGACCGTCACCCCGGCCTGCAAGCCTTGGAACTGCGGGCCGATGCTGCCAAGGCCCAGGCCGAAGCCACGCGGCAGTGGGCCGATCCAACTCTCAGAGCTGGAGGCCTCGGCTTCACCTCCCGAGGAGCCCAGGCTTCAGAGGAGGGCGATCTCGCCCTCGGAATCACCCAGACGCTGCCCGTCTTCGGCAAGGAAACTGCGGCCCGTGCCCTCGCCGATGCCGAGGCCAAGACCGCCCGGGAAATGGCCGAGACCCGAATTGCCATACTCCAGCGAGACCTCATGGAACGACTCCTGGAAATGGCCTTACTCCATCGCAGCATGGATCTGGCTGAGGCCGATCAAGTTTGGATACGCCGAATCCTCAACACCCTGGAGGCACGCCACGCGTCCGGTGGAGTTACCTCCGCGCTGCTCCTCCAAGTCCGCAACGAATTGTCCCAATCTGAGACGCGGCTCAGGCTGCTGCGCATCGATACTCAGAATGCCGCGGCGCGTATTAATCGTGTCTTGGGACACCCCATCGACCGCGCGGTCGGGCCTTGGGAACTGCCGTCCAAAGCCGCACCCATTACCTATCAACACGATTGGCCGCGCCGCGCTCTCGCCGCAGAACCCCAGTTGCGGGTGGCTCGAAAGTTAAGCGACGAAGCCTCCGCCCGGGTCGATGCCACCCGACGCTCCCGGCGACCCAACCTGTCGCTGGGTCTAGATTCTCGGCAGTACTCGGGAGATGGCGGTCTGAGGAACGGGGCGGCCACGCTGTCGCTCTCCCTTCCCTGGTTCAACGGAGACCAATACCGCAAGGACCTCACCCGGGATCGCCTCCGACTTGAGGCCTCACACCGCGATGTGGCCAATCTGGAGGCAGAGGTCACCCTGGAGATTCATCATTGGTTGACCCGTATCGAAAGCGCCCGCATCCGGGCCGAACTGGCAGAGGAGACTCTCCTGCCGCGTATCCGCACCGCCCTGGACACCGCCACCGCGGCCTTGAGTGCCGGTCCTGGTGAACTGCGAGACACACTGGATCTGCGTCGGCAATGGCTTGACGCACAATCTAATCAGGCCACCGCCATCGCCGAACAATGGTCTGCCATCGCCGAACTACTCCTGCTCTGCGGTTGGCACGATTTGCCCAAATTCCCTTCACCGCTTTCCAGTCCTTCTCCTGCTCCATGAAAACCTCTCGCCTGCTGCTGTTGGCTGTCTTCGTCGCTGGTCTCCTGACCGGTGCCGGATTCTGGGTCCTCCGGTCCCATAGGGATCTTCCCCAGACATCCACGGTTTCCCAACCAATAGGTGTGGCCCCCTCGCGTCCACGATCCGTGCGGTTCTACCAGTCGCCGATGCATCCGTGGATACGGTCTGACCAGCCCGGACGATGCACTATTTGTGGCATGGAATTGACCCCGGTTTATGAGGGGGATTCTGGAGCAGCTGCAGAGGGACCCGTCGTCGTTCTCGGAACTAATTCGATTCAATTGATCCACCTCGAAACCAGTGAGGTTTCCGAATCCCCCCTCATCCGCAACCTGCGGCTCTCGGGGACCCTAGAAGACAACGACACCCGCCACCGGATGATTTCAGCTTCCGTGGCCGGGCGTATTGAGCGCCTGGCGGTCAACCGGGTGGGTCAAGAAATTCGAGCAGGGGACCCCCTGCTGACCCTTTATTCTCCGAGTTTGCTCACCGCAGAGCGCGAGTACGTGGCCCTCAGCAAACAGCCGCACCTGGAACCCGTCGGCGCCTCAACCGACCTGACCCCGATCCTGGCCTCCGCCCGACAGCGCTTAATTCAAATGGGCCTGACTCAGGGGCAAATCGATGCGCTGAAGGACAAGTCTCCCAGCGCCCTGACCAGCGAGCTCATGATTCCAGCCGATGGCACGGTGGTGCTCAAACAGGTGTACGAGGGCCAGTACGTCACCGAAGGGCAACGCCTCTTTGAGACGGCGGATTTCTCCACCATGTGGGTGCAACTCACAGCTTACGAGTCAGACCGCCAATGGCTCCGGGTGGGCCAATCGGCCCGCATCACCACCGCTTCCTGGAACGGCGGAGTGATCACCGGCCAGGTGAGTTTCATTGATCCGAACTTCGACCCGATGACCCGGAGCACCCGAGTGCGCGTTGAGGTTCCCAATCCGATCGAGGAGACAGCCGATGGCCCCCGCAGACGGTTGCTCCACCGGGTAACCGCCATGGCCGAGATCGCCTGCGTCGAGACCGCACGCACCCTCCCCCGCAGCGCCCTCCTGTGGAACGGGGGGCAACCGGTGGTTTACTTAAGCCTCGGCGCTGGGGCCTATGAGTCCCGGAAGGTCCGCATCGGCCGCATCGGCGACCACTTGGCCGAAGTGCTAGATGGCCTAAAAACCGGAGAACGCGTGGTGACTCAGGCGGCCTTCCTCATCGATGCGCAATCCCAACTCCAAAGCGGCGGCAGTGGCGACAGTGGCGACAGTGGCGACAGTGGCGACAGTGGCGACAGTGGCGACAGTGGCGACAGTGGCGACAGTGGCGACAGTGGCGATAAATCTAATTCCCAGGCTTCATCAACCTTACTAAGTCGATCTCCCGCACCACCTCCCTTGGCGGGGTTTCTGCAACTCTCGGCCGACTTGTCCGAAGCGCTCGCTTCGGATCAGTTGGAGGTTTTTCAAGAAATCCTAAGACGTATTCCACCTCGTCAGGAAGCACTCCGCCAATGGGCCACCCTGCCAGGTTCAAGCCTTCCCGAAACTCTCCAGAAATCCATCGCATCGGTTTCCGTTCCACCGGTTGCCGCGCCTCCTTCCAGTCTTGCGGAGGCCCGGAAATGGTTTCTCGACCAATCACGGGCCACCGTAGACCTAGCCCGGTGGGCCCACCGTCAAGGATGGGAGGCGGGAGTCCGAACGTTCGAATGCCCGATGGTCGATCGAGCGATTCCATCGGCTCCCAAACGGGCGGGCTGGTTGCAGAAACGCGCGGAGGTCCGCAACCCGTTCTTCGGGGCTGAGATGATCGATTGTGGTCTCGAACTGAAGGAGAAGCCGTGATTGCTCGCCTCATCGAAGCCTCTCTGCGCCAGCGCTTCCTCGTGCTTTGCGGCACCTTGATGCTCGTCGCCTTGGGAATACGGGCCGTGTACCGGACTCCGGTCGATGCCATACCGGACCTGAGTGAAAACCAAGTCACCGTC
>SXXZ01000179.1 GCA_005789375.1 Verrucomicrobiales bacterium
GGGTGAAGCGCCCCACTTGGCGCGATCTAGCAGCGCCTCTGGACCCATGAGGTTGGTTAGGGCGATCACGCGGTTCTCGAGGATCCGCTTCTCAAAAGGCGTTCCCGGCGGTTGAACCAGCAAGTCGAGAATGGAGCGTTGGCGACGCAGGAGCATTTGGCGTGTTTCGGGCAATCGAACAATCACGTCGTAGAGGCGGTTGAAGTTGCCGCCCGTGCTAGAGCCTCCGTACAGCGGGTGGCTCTTGGACCCATCCACCGTGGCCTCCAGCGGGTTGCTGCCGCCGTAGAGCTGTCCCCACGACGCATTCATGTCGAAGGGGATATTGCGCCAAAGTCCGTCGCCGAAGGTGTCGCGGTAGAGGCTCATGTTGGCCCACACGTCGTCGTTCTCGGCGCACCACCGGGTGCCGGCCAAGTGGTTGATGACCTGGGGCACGTCGAGCAAGTCGAACACCGTGTTGCGTCGCGTCGTCAGCGGGGACGTCTCCCGGATACCGTTGGCCAGTTGAAGATAGTCGGTGCGGCTCGCGTCGTTGTCGGGCTCGAGTTTCTGGAAGACGCCGGTGCTGGAGAAGTTCGGGGTCAGGTTGCCCACGGCTTTGTAGAGGGCGCCCCGTGGGTCGTAGCCCATGCGCTCCACTTGTTCTTGGCCGATGACATCGTTGTGGAAGGCCAACTGATAGAACTGACCATTGAGATGGACTCGGACGGGATAGTGGAACGGGGAGGGGACTCCGATGGCATCCAGGAACCAGAAGCAGAGACTCTGGCGCAAGTAGGCCGGGTCGAGGTATTCGGCCAAGAGCGCTGACTTGCGCACACTGCCGCCGGGGCCGGGATGGCGGAGTTCGTACCCTCGGTTGAACTCCAGGCGATGCGACTTCTTGTTGAGTCCAGCCGAGGTGTTTCCGCGCAGTTCCATGTAGGCGTTGTCGTAGAGTTCGCCGTCGTGGAAGAGGGCGATGCGACCACCGGACTCGGTGTCGATGCCGGCCAATTGATTGGGTGCAATGAAGAGGTGGAAGACCGGCAGCTGAGTGACGAAATTGGTGGGTTGGACGAGGGTGCCTAAGTATTCCGGGGAGGTGGTTGCGCTGGGGAAGAGCGGCCACCGGGATGTTGCGCCGAGGGTGTCTGTGGCCACGATCCGGTAGCGGATCATTTGACCGGGCGAGGCCAAGTCGGCGGGCAAGGTGGCCGCGTAGACGCCATCTCCGGCGGCGCCGTCTCCGTGGGACCCGTCATCCCACATCGGGATCCCGGTCTCCGCGCCGAAGAGGATGCGGTAGCGCAGCGTGACACTCGACACCGGTTGGAAGGTGTTGCGGACTTGGGTCGTGACACGGAGGTCTTCGGTGTCGGTGGGGACCTTGGGTGTGTGCTGGACCTCCCCAATGAGGGGCCCCGGCAGGGCGGTGCCCCCCAGGTTGGCAGAACCGGGTGTGGGTCGCGTGAAGTAGACGCCAGAAGGACCTCGATCCCAGGAATTGCCCTGAGGCACCTGGACAACGCCATGCGAGAGATCGGGCACTTGCGGTGGATAAGTCGCTTTGAACTCGCTGGCGATGTTCGTGCCGTCGGGACGCACCAACGCCAAGTATTCACCGCCCGCGGCGAGTTGGAAATTGGTGTGCAGGCGGGATCCTGGAGTCCGTCGGTCGGCCCCTGAAGCGAAGACCACCAAGAATCCGCCGGCTGCCAGATTGGTTTCGGGAAACCGCCATTTTGTCAGGTTGCCGGCGTCATCCGTGAGCGACCATCCGCGCAAGTTGAGGGGAGCCTCTGCGGGGTTGAAGAGTTCGATCCAATCGACGTATTGCCCGGTCTCGTCTTTGAGGGTGCGCGTGTTGGAAGCCATGAACTCGCTCAAGTACGGCGCAGCCTCGGAGGCGTCGGGATCGAGTCGTACGATCCACGGCAGACCTGCGAAAGCGTTGGGTGATGCGGCGAGGTCGTTAATGCCATGAACGAGGGTCCAAGCGAACTGCACTGGTCCGACCGGTGGAGCAGGGAAACTGAAGCGGAACTGGCTTCCACTCAGGGCGGCGACCGCCGTTGCGGGCACACCATTAATGAGCAGGTCGGATGCCTCCACGCCCGTAACCGGTTCACTGAAAAGGACGGAGACCGAATCTAGAGATCTCACTGTGGCTCCTGAAGCGGGAAGTAATCCGGTGAGGGTTGGCGGTGTGTGATCCACCAACCGGTAGGCCCCTCCTCCGTTGCCTGTGACGGCCGGGTCGAAGCGGTTGGGCGGCTCGGCTTGATCCACTAAAGCGAGTCGGGGATCCCACTCGACGGTGACCGCTCCGTACGTCGGTTGGGTGAATTCGAAACGGTACGCGGCCGGAGTGGTGGCCGTGACCGACTTGGCTCCGAGGCCGTTGACGAGCAGGTGCGCGGCCACCACTCCGGTGACGGGCTCGCTGAAGGTCACTGTCAATGCGGTCAATGTCTCGACCGTGGAACCGGGGACGGGATCCATGCGGAGCACTGTCGGTGCCACCGAATCTTTCTGGATGGCCTCCAGCGAGGCATCAAAGCCCAAGTCACTGCTGCCGAGGCTGCTCTGGAAAACTTGGACTGAGAGGACATTGGTCCCGGCCTGCAGGTAACTCACCGGATTGGGCAGGGTGTATTCCGTGAAGGCAACGGGTTCTGCGGCGTTGTCGGCCAGGGTTGCCAAGCTCACCGCCTCGCCAGAGGCACCTGGCACGTTCACCCGCAGCACCTCGGTGCCATTAATCCAAGCCACGAAGCCATCATCGACCAGCGCTCCGAGTCGGAGGGCGCTCACTTCGGTGATGTTCTGCACGACGAACGAGCGGCGCAGGAAGAGCGACCCGTAGACATTCTGCATGCCGCTGATTTGGGTGCCGCCCGGAAGAATATCACCATACCAGAAGGGCGCTGGAGCCGACGCGAATTGAGTCTCCTTGAACTCGATGGTGCGCCATGCCGTGACCGGAGCCGAGGCCTCGTTGGTTCCCGGCCGCCAGCGCCACAGTGCGCTCATGGGAATCAGGGTTTGAGCCTGAAGATTGAGCCTGATTTGTGCGGCCGATCCGACCCAAAGAACAATGAACAACCACTGAGCGACCCCGCCGAGTTTTCGGGGCCGAAGTCTGCGAGGGATCACTTGCAGATAAATCTTCGGGGTCATTAAGAAAGGCTAGGAGAACCCGGTAGGATCAACAAGCGTGCAGGCCCCCAGACCCCAGGGTCGGAGGGGACTGACTTTCATTCAAAGTGCGGCTCGTTGTCGCGGTTCCAGAAGCGGGCCACGGCCTTGCGTTGGGCGGGGTTTTTATGGAGTTGGCCGATGATGTCGAGGCGGCGCTTGGATTCGGCGTGGCCGTCGCAGAAGACCAATGATGTGCGGCCGGCGTGGATTTCCAGCGGCCATTGACGCTCCTCGTACATGCCGATGAATCCGCTCCAGTCGCGGTCGCCCTTTTTCTTCACGTCCCAGTTGCTGTCGCCGAAAGAAATCATCTCGGAGGGGTTCTTTACCGAGGCCTCTTTGGTTTCACCCCAGACCGGATCTCCGAGGTACACACCGAGTCCGGTGTTGGGTGTCTGTCCGGCGAAGGCGCCCCAGACGTTGTAGCCGTAGCTCATGAAGAAGGTGCCTCCTGGGCGCAGGCGCACTTCGTCCTTCAGGTAACCCAGCTTGGCCGCGGCCCCGCTGCCGAACTTCGGAACCCATTGCGACTGCGGGGGTGCGGCCGGGCACCGGAAAACATCGGTGTTCTGACCGCCATACATGCTGCTGCGGAGGAGGGCTGGCCAGATCCAGGCCGCACCGTCGCCGCCGTCGATGCCCACCGGATAAACCCCGTGGTCCATGATGTAAGTGATCGTCGCCAGGCCCATTTGGCGCAGATTGCTAATGCATTTCACACCGTTGGCCTTGGCCTTGGCCTTCGAGAGCGCCGGCAAGAGCATCCCGGCCAAAATGGCGATGATGGCGATAACCACCAGCAGTTCAATGAGGGTGAAACCGGTGGCACCGTGGGCTCGGTGAGCGGTCCGTTGGTTTAGGGTTGTCGGATGCATGGGGTGCGTGGGGAGGGTTTTCCGGGTAATGGAGTTTCTCTAGCACCCGTTGGCCATCCACGGAAGGGGAATCCACCGATGGGTTTACCTTCCGCGATAGATCGGCGGAGCGCCTCAAGAATGCACCCCGCCGGACCTCATTCTCCATTCGCCTGTTCTCGGTGAACCCTCCGTCATCGTGGATTGCCGTTTCCGGGCCGCCTTCGTGGCCGGTGCGGACAATTCGATCCTCCTGCAACCCGTCGCCTCCGGGCTTTCCGGCGGTGGGGTTGCTGCGCTAGGCTTAGGTCCATGTTCGACTCCCTGAGTGGCAAATTGCAGAACGTCTTCCGCAACCTGCGAGGACTAGGGAAGATTTCTGAGGGCAACGTGTCGGAGTCCCTGCGCGATGTTCGCATGGCGCTGCTGGAGGCCGACGTGCACTTCAAGGTCGCCAAGGATTTCGTCGAATCGATCAAGGCTAAGGCCCTGGGCGAAGAGGTTGTTCAGTCGGTCCATCCCGGCCAGCAGATGATCAAGATCATCAGCGATGAGTTGGTCGCTTTGTTGGGATCGGAGAATCAAGGGCTTCACCTTACCGGCAACCCAGCCTGCATTTTGATGTGCGGTCTCCACGGCTCGGGCAAGACCACCAGTTCGGGCAAGCTGGCCAAACTGCTGCTGAAGCAAGGGAAGCTGCCGTTGCTCGTGGCTGCCGATGTGTATCGTCCGGCCGCCATGGACCAATTGGCTACTCTTGGTGCGCAAATTGGTGTTCCGGTCTTTGTGATGAAGGGAGAGACCGACGTGATTAAAATCGCCCGGGAGGCGCTCGTATACGCGGCCGGTCACCAGTGCAACACGGTCATTTTTGACACCGCCGGGCGTCTTCAGATCGACGAGAACTTAGTTCAGGAACTGGTGCGTCTGCGTGATCTTATTAAACCGGCCGAGACCCTGCTGGTCCTCGACGCGGCCACGGGCCAAGAGGCCGTCAGCGTGGCCACCCATTTTGATAAGGCCCTCAACATCACGGGTGCCATTCTGAGCAAGCTCGATGGTGACGCCCGCGGTGGTGCGGCTCTGTCTTTCCGACACGTGGTGGGCAAGCCCATCAAGTTCATGGGCGTCGGCGAGAAGCTGGATGATCTCGAGCTGTTTCATCCCGAGCGCATGGCTCAGCGCATCCTGGGCATGGGCGATGTCGTCACGCTGGTCGAGAAGGCGATGGATCGTATCGATGCCTCTAAGGCGATGGATCTTGAGGAGAAGATGCGCAAGGGTCAGTTCACCCTGGATGACTTCCTCATGCAGCTCCGCGAGATGAAGAAACTTGGGCCGCTTCAGGACATCGTTGGCCTGCTGCCTGGGGGTTCGGAGATGCTCAAGAACACGGATCTCTCCAAGAGTGAAAAGGACTTCAAGCGCATGGAGGGCATCTTGTGCGGCATGACGTGCCAGGAGCGTGGTTCTCCGCAAATTCTCAACGCCCGGCGTCGTCAGCGTATTGCCAAGGGATCGGGGGTCACGGTCACTGAAGTGAACAACCTGCTCAAGCGCTTCGATGAGATGCGGGA
>SXXZ01000180.1 GCA_005789375.1 Verrucomicrobiales bacterium
AATTCAGCTGGCAAGCGTGTCGAAGTGCGTCTGACGCCCGAGGGGACTCCTGCGCGCAACGACGGCTTCGATGTGACTCCGGCGAAGCTCATCACCGGGTTGATCACCGAGCGTGGCGTGTGTCGGGCTTCGGAGGCAGGCCTGGCTCGTCTTTACGACCGTTCAGACCCTGCCGATCGCGGCTCGAGCCGTGTTGCTCGCGCGACACGGCGTTGAATTGTGAGTGCCGGCGGGGCAGGGCGACAAAGGGACTTCCCAAGGGCTTCTTGCAACGGATCGTCTGCTTCGGCCCCGAACCCAAGATGCAGATGCCGGGTCCATCCCTCGGCTTGAGCAAAACGGCCCGACCACTGGCCGACTTGCGCATCTCCCTCATCGAGCGAAATGAGGTAGCTTTCCATGCCTTGTGACACGTCCAGCCATTCTTTCTGGCTCGCGTGTGCGGCCAGAGCGGTCCGCTTGCGGGAATGCACCGATGCGGTGTTCACAAAGAGCTCTGGTCGGACCGGTTGCCGCAGGGGGCCTTGGAGACCGTGCGGTAAAGAATGGTAGAGGGTCAGCGGTTGCAGTGTGGGCTTTCGCCCGGGGATGCTCCGGAAATTTGGCATGCCGCGTGAGAAGGCCGCCGTGACCACGATGCGGCAGGTCTCGGTGTGGTCCTCCATGTAATCTAATGGCGGGTGGGTCAGGACGACGGTGGGTTGGACCGACCGCACCAAGGCCGCCACGCGCCGGATGTTGGCTTCGGTGTAGAAGATGCAGAGGTCCGACGCGATGGGCGGGTGCCACTGGAATCCCATACTCCGGCAGGACGCCTGGGCCTCGAGGGAGCGGGTTTTGGCGGTGACCGTCTGGGAGAGGGTCGCGCTTCCGAGGTCTCCGTTAGAGAGGTTGCAGTAGTGGACATCCCACCCCCGATCACGCAGCAACAACAGGGTTCCAGCGGCTCGGAATTCGATGTCGTCGGGGTGGGCAAAGACGGCCAGGACTGCAGGCATTGAGAAATCCTGCCTTCGGCGATGGAGTTCGACCAGTCTGGGCGTTGAGGGAGACAACGAAAGAATCGACGAAGGATGGAGCGACCCGAGTTCAGGTCCACATTGCACCCGAGGGGTAGATCAGGTCAGGGTCCGTCTTCAATTGCGGCGCGCGATGCGGCGCTCGGTTCGGGAGTCGATGAAGACATTACACCTCTATCTGCTCAGACAGGTGATGGCCACGTTGGTGGTCACCGTTAGTGTGTTCGCATTCGTTCTGCTCCTGGGCAATGTCCTCAAAGACGTTCTGGATCTTTTGGCCAGTCCGCGAACTACGGCTGGCCTGTTGTTTCAGGCTTTGGGACTGCTGATTCCCTTCGTTCTGTCCTTCGCACTACCGATTGGAATGCTGACGGCGTCGCTGCTGACGTTTGGCCGGTTGAGTGCCGACCAAGAATTGACGGCCATTCGGGCCGGAGGCATTAGCCTGGCATCCGCCATCGTTCCGGTGGTGGCTCTTTCGCTGGTGTTGTGTGGTGTGTGTTTTTGGTTCATCGGAGACCTCGGCCCGCGTTCTCGAGTGGCCTTCAAGGAACTGAAAGATTCGGTGCTCCGGAGTCAGGAGACCCTTTCGCTCGGAGAGGGTCGCTATCTGGAATTCGGTTCGGTGACTTTGTATGCCCGCAAGGTGGACGGTGACTTGCTGCGCGATGTCCGCATCTTCGCGTTCACCAACGGCGTCTGCTATCTGGATCTCTTTGCTCCCGAGGCCGAATTGCGCCGGGACAGCAACCGGTTTCCTACGGCTTTGTCGCTGCGAAACTTCCAGGGATTAGTCCAGATGGCAGGCGGATGGCAGGGGATCTCCGCCGAGGAACGCATCGAACCCATCGCTAATTTTCGCTCGGCCAAGTTGGATCCTCCCAAGCTCAGCGAGATGTCCATGCGGCAGTTGCTGGACGAACGAACCAAGCGTCGGGCTGAAGGCGTGAAGGATGTGACCCCGATTGAGGTGCAAATTCACCGTCAGGCGGCCTTTTCGTTCGCCTGCTTGGGATTCACCTTGGTGGGAATTCCTTTGGGAATCCGGGCCCATCGTCGAGAGACCAACATCGGCGTCGCGATGGCCCTGTTGCTCCTGCTGCTGTACTACTCGTTCATCATTGTCGCGCAGTCTCTGGACACGAAACCCCACTGGTATCCGCAGTACTTGTTGTGGATACCGAACCTAATGTTCCAGGTGGCGGGTGTTTACCTGATTCGCCGGGCCGATGGCCGGGCTTAGGCACCGGTGTTCGGTGTTCGAAATCCGCCGGCTCGGTGTCTCGGTGTGGGAACGATGCTTTGTGGTTCAGTTAACGCGGTGTTCTGCCGATAAACCGCCGTTGAGCATGTCCGCCCCTAAAGCCATCGATGCCGTTTTGAGCGATTCTCTTACCTCATCCGCCGAGTTTATGCAGGCAGAGTCTGTTGATTCACTGCAATGGCAGGATGTTCCGATCCTGCTAAATCTCATCGATGATGCAGACCTTCTCGCCGAATTCTGCCGCGAATCCCGCGGGTTGCTCGAAGAGGTCGAGGCCGCGGTGCTGACACTGGAACAGGACCCCGAAAACATAGCCCCGGTCGAGGTGTTATTCCGGGCCTTCCATACGTTCAAGGGTGGAGCGGGTTTCCTGAATCTCGATCCTATCCACTGCCTCACTCATGACCTCGAGTCGGTGTTGGAAGTTCTCCGAACGGGGCGACGCTCGGTCGATCAATCCCTCATCGATCTCATCCTTGCCTGCGTGGACGTGTTGGTTGCGTTTCTAGCTCAGGTAGAAGCCCAACTGAACGGGATAGGCATCGGGCTTCCTATCACCGTCGTGGGCCGCTCGCTGCATGAGGCGATGCTCGAACTCATTGCGGGCGCTCATGACTCCGAGGCGATTGCCGATTCAGAAATTTACAGGGCAGATACGGCCATACCCTTTTCAGACTCTGCCCTCGGTAGTCGCCTGCAAGACCGCATCTCGGTTTCTGCCGTCCGCTTGGACGAGGCACATGGGGCAATCTCCAGAATTCGCGAAACCCTGGCTGCGACGCCTCCTGACACAGGTGCGCTAGTCCGTTCACTGGCGGTACAATTGGACGAACTCGACCAACTCCTCCACTCGTTGCTTTGGGTTCCGACGGAGCAATTGTTCCAGCGGATGCAACGCGTGGTGCGGGACGCTGCGATGAAAGCGGGCAAACCGGTCCGCCTCGTGGCTTTGGGTGGCCAGACTCTGCTGGATCGCCGTTGGGAGAACGTGCTCGGCGAGTGCTTGATGCACCTCATCCGAAATGCGATCGATCATGGAATCGAGTTTCCGACACTCCGCTGCGAACAGGGTAAGCCGCCCCTCGGTGAGGTAACTCTGAGTGCAGTAACCCGAGGAAAACACCTTTGCATTGAAGTGCAAGATGATGGCGCGGGGATCGCCACTGCGAAGGTGCTACAGAGGGCCGTTCAGCGCGGACTGGTCGCCTCGGAAGAGGTGCTCTCTGAACTTGCCGTCTATGAGCTTCTCTTCATGCCCGGCTTCTCCACCGCCGATTCGGTCACTGCCCTTTCGGGCCGGGGTGTCGGGTTGGACGTTGTAAGAAGCAATATTCAGAAAATCGGAGGAACCGTTGCGATCCACTCCGAATTAGGCCGCGGCACCCGATTCTTTCTTCAGGTGCCGATTGCATCGAGCGAAGGCTAGAAAGCCCGTTCAGCGTGCCCCATTGGGGAC
>SXXZ01000181.1 GCA_005789375.1 Verrucomicrobiales bacterium
ATCGGTGATCGACCCCGACGGCGCGTCTGCCCTTTCCTCTCGCCCCATGGATCCGTGGCTATCCCTTGAAATTCGGACGCGACTCGACCTCGCGTTGGAGAGCCATCGTCACTGGACCGGTCGCGATCTGGTTCCTGAATTGGCAGCGATGGGGACTCCAGAGCGGTACGAAGCCTTGTGGTCGATGCCCAGGGTACTGGTCTCCCACGGCATCGAGGAGGACCCGGTTTTCTGGTACGGGAATCAGGCAGCCCTGACCCTTTGGGAGCTTGATTGGGAATCCTTCACGCGGACCCCTTCCCGCTACACAGCCGAAGCACCCCTTCGCCAGGAGCGCGCCGAACTGCTGGACCGGGTCACACGGGCAGGGTTCATCGACGATTATGCCGGGATCCGCATTTCCAAGACCGGGAAACGCTTCCGCATCTGGCAGGCCGTAGTGTGGAACCTGCGCGACCGGCAGGGCTCGTTCGCCGGCCAAGCTGCCTCATTCACCGATTGGGAATTTCTACCATGAAGACCGCCGCCATCCTCGGAGCCTCCGCCGACCCCACCAAATTTGGACACAAAGCCGTCCTCGCCTACGCCCTTCAGGGCTACACGGTTTGGCCCGTGAACCCCAAAGAATCGCACATCGCCGGCCACCCCGCCTACCGCGACATTGCCTCTCTCCCGGGCCGCCCCGAGGTGATCAGCGCTTACTTACCACCCCCTATTTTGCTCGGAATTTTGCCCATCATTGCCCAAAGGGGCTGTGACGAACTCTGGCTTAATCCCGGCACTGATAGTCTGGAGGTCGTCGCAGAGGCTCAGCGCTTGGGTCTGCCGATGATCCGGGCCTGCAGCATTGTCGGGTTGGGCCTATCCCCCGCCCAACTCAATGGTTCTGACGTGCTCGAGTAAATCGCCTCACACCCAAACCCGGAAGTTCACCCCAACACACTTGGACTGGACTGCGGGCGCCGTTGAGGTTCACTCACGGGATGGCTTCCTTGACCCATGCGCTCATGACCGCCGCCGCCTTGGCCGCCCTGCCTCTCTCCGCCGCCAAACACTTGCTCTACGTCGGCACCTACACCGGCCCGAAGAGCGAGGGTATCTATGCTTTCCGCTATGACGATGAGACTGGAACCGCCGAACCCCTCGGCCTGGCAGCCAAGTCCGCCAACCCTAGCTTCCTAGCAATCCATCCGAACGGGCGTTTTCTGTATGCGGTCAATGAGACCGACCAATGGCAAGGCAAGCCCGGCGGGTCGGTCAGCGCCTTCGCCATCGACACCGCCACGGGCAAACTGCGTGAACTGAACCAGCAATCCACGATGGGCAACAGCCCGTGCCATCTGTCCGTGGACACCACCGGAAATCACGTCCTGGTGGCCAATTATGGCGGTGGCAGCGTGTTATCTCTGCCCATCCAACCCGATGGTGGCCTCACCCGACACACCTTCCTCTCGCAGCACACCGGCGGGAGCAGGAACCCGGCCCGTCAAAAGGATCCGCACGCCCACTCGGTGAATCTTTCGCCGGACAACCGCTTCGCTTATGTCGCCGACCTGGGCACGGACCGCATCCATGCCTATGTGTTTGAATCGGCCCGAGGACTCACCGCTGCCAAGCCCCACCTCGACACCCGCTTGATGCCAGGAAGCGGGCCCCGTCACTTCGCCTTCAGCCCCGACGGTCATCACGCCTACGTCATCAACGAAATGCTCTGCACGGTGATCGCTTTCCGTCACGATCCCACTACTGGCAGGCTCTCTGAAGTGGGATCGGTTCCGACGGTCCCGGCCGGAACAGACATGACCGGGGTGTCCACGGCTGAGGTGAGGGTTCACCCCTCCGGGAAATTTGTCTTCGGCTCAAACCGGGGACACGATTCCATCGCCGTTTTTGCCAGAGACATGACCACCGGAGCCCTGACCCCAGTGGAAGTCCGCAAGATCGGAGGGCAGACCCCTCGAAACTTCGTCATCGATCCGTCGGGCCATTTCTTACTGGCCGCAGGACAAAGCTCGAACGACATCCGCTCGTTCCGCATCGATCCGACCACAGGCAAGCTCACACCGACGGAACAACACTGGGAGGTGGGTTCCCCGGTGTGCCTGCGGTTCGTTTCTTTGAAGTGAATTAAACCAGGGCAGCCCAGCGAGGGTCGGCCGATAGTTTGCGAACCAAGTCTTTGATCTTCTGGGACTCGGACTTGGAGGCCACCAAGGTGGCGTCATCGGTGAGCACCAGGATGCTGTCCTTGACACCGACGAGGGTAATGGGGGTGCGACCCCGGGTGCGACTATCGAAGACAATGTTACGGGCCGCATCCACGTGTACCACATCGCCGACGGCAGCATTGCCCTCGGCATCCTGCTTGAGGTGGCGGGCCAGCGCCGGCCAAGCCCCCAGGTCATCCCAGTCGAAACGACCATCGGCCACGACCACGTTTTGGGCTTTTTCCATCAAGGCGAAATCGACGCTGATCTTCCGAATCTCTGGGTATTCTTGAGCCAAGACTGTTTCAAGCCGCTTGGGCCCTTTGGCCGCCGCGGCAAACCAGCGCTGACAGGCTTGGTGCATCTCCGGCTGGTGCTCGGACAACGCGTTGGTGAGGGTCACAAACGACCATACGAACATTCCGGCATTCCATCGGTAATGCCCCGAGGCGAGGTATTCCTGAGCCTTTTCCAGGGAAGGTTTTTCCACGAACCGCTCGACCTTGAAGAAAGGGGTCTTGAGTGCCTTGCCCGCTGCGGGTGCCGGTAAGGCATTCCCGGAATGAATGTATCCATAGCCGGTCTCCGGGCCGGTGGGCTGAATTCCGATGGTGACGATCACCTGCCCTCGTGCCGCTACGTCCAAGGCGTCGGACAGCACCTGACGAAAACCCTTTTCGTCGCGGATGACATGGTCGGCCGGGAGCACCGCCATGACCGCAGTCGTCGAACGCGCCCCGACCACCGCCGCGCCCAATGCGACTGCGGCGCAGGTGTCGCGACCCACGGGCTCGCCAATGACATTTTCTTTGGGCAACTCCGGCAACTGCCGCCGGACTTCCGCCGCCTGAACGGCGTTGGTGATGATGAGGATGTTGGTCAACGGCACCAACGGTCGCACCCGATCCACGGCTTGCTGCAGAAAGGAACGCTCCCCCAAGAGGCGGATGAGTTGCTTGGGTGTCTTTTCACGACTCACGGGCCAGAACCGCTCGCCTCGTCCGCCAGCCATAATGATCACGAAACGGTCCGCCGAACCTCCGCGAACGACGTGCGCGGAAGAGGCTGTTTTCCGGGACACAGGCCGGGATGTCGCGGCGGGCGATTTTTTGACGTTCTTCAGGACCTTAGCGACTTTGGAAGCCGCCTGAGGGGACTTCGCCGGCGGGCGTTGAACCGGCTTTGCGGTACGGGCCGACTTCTTCGAGGACATTGGCTTCATGGATTCGATGTTCAGCCATCGAACACCAGGATTCACCCCGACTCCAAGGGTTTCATTCGACAACTGTGCGTTAATAAGCCCTCACAAGGGTCGGATAGCCACCTTCCACTCCAGTTCGAACCCGTCCTCCCGAAGCCGCTTCTGGAACTCGGTGGTCAAGTCCACCGTGGCATGGACCGCGGCCGGCGTGAGCTGACGATCCACGCAGAACGCAGCCAACGCCCCGGCCGCCTCTCCGATGTTCCACTCCACGGGGTGCAATCGATAGCAACCGTTGGCAATGTGAGTAACCCCCAGGCACTTGCCCGCAGCAATGAGGTTCTCCACCCGCCGCGGCAGCAGCGCGCCCAACGGGATTTGGAACGGCAGACTGGAGACATCGACATAGTTGCGACCACTGGTCGAAGGATGCAGGTCGATGCGATAGGCTCCAACCCCCACAGAATCCCGAAATGGCGCGGCCCGAACCGTCTCGGCGGCGGCACCGGTCTCGGCCTTACGGAGGTCGGTGGAAATATGGCGTTCGGTGACCGTGAACTTCGCGCGAATGCGACGGCTTTCACGGATGTACGGAGCCAGGGCAAACCCGTCGGGAGTACCCAGCACGCCAGCACTGGGCTTAAGACCTGGCCACCCCGTTCCGCCATCCGGTCGCGGCGCGTCGGTTTGCAACCAATAGATGAGGCTCCGACTCAACGCCTTGGCCTCAGCCTCACGCTGCCGACGTTGCTCCAGAGTAACACCCGGCCCCACCAGCGGGGCCAGCCAGTGATCATTCTGGGGCCAGTTCACCAGGCAGACTGAAGGAAAAGCCTTTGGATCCTGGAACCGGGACGCATCGCGAATGCGACGATACGTCCACAGGTTGGGAAACGCCCCTTCCCCCACCGGATCGAAGGGCAAGGTCCGAGGCTGAAGGGTAATGGGATGGGAATGTTCCCAGGCAAACAATCGACCCGGCCACGGTGGCGTCATCTTGGGTACATAATCCCGCCACCGGGCGTAGTCGTCCGGGCGTTGGATTACATGATTTTGGCCTGCATGGTGTTCCAAGCCAAAGCACCAGGTGATGGCCTGCTGATCGAGCGGATCGGCTTTCTCTGGCGCGGAGGGCTCATCGGTTTCCGATCGAGATTCGGCCCCGGTCACATGTTCCACTCCGGCCAACGGCAACAAATCACCGAGTTCCGTGGCTTCCAGCACCCACGACGCCGACACCACCCGTCGACGACCTCCAGTCACTGCCTCAAAGGTCACCGATTCGATTCGATCTCCCTCCACCGAAGCGGCGACAGGACGATGCCCCAGCAAGAGGGTCAGCCGTCCGTTGGCAATGTGCGGAGCCAGCATCGATTCCAAAACAGCCAGAGCCAGTCGCGGCTCATGGCACAACCGGGAGACCCATCCGCCACCTGGATTCATCCGCGCCGCGGACCTTGAGGCTGCGTTCAGCGACGAGTGCCGCAGAAATCCAAGCCGAACCTCATCTCGGAACTGGCGGTAACTCCGAGTGCAGCCCGCCTCCTCGATCCAAGGATGCTCATCGGGCGGCACCCCCTGGGAGGTGAGTTGACCTCCGATCCAGAGAGTTTCCTCGGTCAGCACTACCCGCTGTCCCGCACGGCAGGCTGCCAAAGCGGCCGCCACACCCCCGACTCCACCTCCAACGATGAGTACCGTTGCGGACATCACGGTCATTCGGCGCTCGGACGCGGCCAAATCTGGGGCCGCAAGCCAACCGCCACCCCACCCCATCGCCGCCAAAAACGCTCGCCGATCCATGTCGGGCACGCTGACACCAAAAAGCCGAACGCGCGAGCCTGATACCGGACTCATCAGGACCCTCAGTCGCCGAATTTCTCAAAACACCCGTTACAAAAAATAATTCGTTTTTAGCAGATTTAAAAATCCCGTTCTCGAGGGCGATCCCTGTATGAAAAGGGAACTCCTATTGTGATAGACGCTCCCACAACCAATGCCCAGTGGCTTAATGACGCTAAGAATCTCTCAGACAATGAGACTTGGGTTCAGCTCTCGGCCACATACCGATTCCCTATCCTGACCCATTGTGCAAAGAGCGGCCTAACGCCTCAGGAGGCCGAGGAGATTACCCAGGAAACCTTCTGCCAACTGGCCCTCCAGATGGGAAAGGCCGAAAACCACTGGGAACCCAAGAGCCTTCGAGCTTGGCTGACCGACGTCGTCAACCGGCACATTATCCACTTCTTCAAAAACACACCGCACCAGCCTCTCTCCCCCAAGGTGCTCACCTTGGTGCAGCAATGGATGGATCCGCTGAGCGGGGATGGAATCTCAACTGAAGAGCGCATCGAGGCCGAATCCCACCTTTGGTCCCTTTCTCTCAACCGGGCCCGCAGTCAGGTCTCACCCCGGCACTGGCAAATTTTTGACACCTACGTGATTCAGGGACTTTCCTCTCAGGAAGTCGCCCGGCACTTCAACACCAGCCACTTCAATGTTCGCCTGATCGCCCACCGTATTAAAAAGGTGGCTCGCCAGTCTTACAATCAACTCCTGAGTGAGGAGATGATCACTCCCAAGCCATGACCGGGTCTGGACCAGCGTTGCCCCCAGATTACGAGCTGATTCGACCCATTTCCCAGCGGCCGAATTCTTGGGTATTGTTAGTTCGCGATTCCCAATACCGCCCCTGCTGTCTCAAACTGAATTATTCGACAGACCCAGCCGAACTCCAGGAGCAGATCACCCTCCGCAATGCGCTCATGCGGGTGTCCCAGGAGACTCCCGGCCTGCTGCCGATGCTCGATTGGGGTGCCAATACCAATACTGGAATCCTGTGGGAAAAATTCCCGTTGGCTGACGATGTGACCGGGACCATGCCCGAGGATTTTGCCGCCTACCGCCCCATGACCTTGGCCGAGTGGTGTCGGCAAAACCCCGAGCCCCTCACCCAGACTGTGATTTCATGGGGCATCCGTTTGGCCTCGGCGCTCACCGCACTTCATGACGAAGGGTTGCTCCACCTGGACATCAAGCCCTCAAACATCCTCTTCCTCGATGGGCTTCCCACCTTGGGCGACTACGGTTCGGTGAGCAAATCGGCGCAGCCCCATCGGCACATGGGCTCCGATGGTTACTACCCTCCCGATAAGCACGGTTCACACGCGCTCGATGTCTTTGCTCTCGGACGCACCCTCTATGAGGTCTGGAGCGGCTTTGAACGCTACCAATTTCCGAACCTGCCTACCCGCTTGCTCAACGCCCCGGAGTGGGAAGCGCATGGCTGGATGTTGAACGAGTCTTTGATCCGAGCCACGGACGTGCGTGTCACCCGACGTTTCTCCAAAGCAGCCCAATTTGGGCAGGCGCTCTCCGAGGCCGATGAGGGGCGAACCCGACTCTCCCGACGCAAGGCGGCCGCAGCGCTGCTGACCCTGGGTGCCGCGGTTGGCGGATTCTCTATCGTCCGAAACCTACCCTCCCACCATGCGGTGTGGCACCACCGATCCAAGGCCCGGTTCGGCTACGAGCAATGGATCGCCAACGAGCTCACCTGCGACTGGAAGACCCGGATGCTCTACTGCGTCACGGCCGATGCCCGTGGGTCCTTCTTTCAGCGCTACGACTTGGAGCGCTTTCAATGGAAGTACACTGCCCATCCGAAAGGCCCGCATCGCATCCTCTTTTCCACCTACTCACCATGGTCGGAAGAACTCATTTTCTGCGAATCGGTTTCCGGTCAGGTGTTCCGGATGCCCTTGGATGGATCCCCACCGGAGCCCCTGCCTACCCAGCTATTGAACCAGTTGGATTTTACGGGTTCGGGTTACGTCAACCCGATCCAACAGCGCATCGGCCAGTTTGGCGGATACGGCAATTTCCGGGTGCACAACCGCCGCCACGAATACAACTCCAAGACCGGGCTTTGGGAACAAATCTCCGAGACATCTCCCCAATTGCCTTGGCCGCGGGGAGGCGCACAGATTTTTCCCGGAAAAGACCGTAAGACTTGGTTCATGATGGGCGGCTTCGGAAACCGGGTGGGACAGGAAGGGCTTCGGGAAGCGAACCTTAAATCCTTCACAGGCACCTTTTACCCGTTGGGGGATTTTTGGCGACTTGATCTGACCACCCAACAGTGGCGTCCGTTGTTGGGGATCCAGGAATGGACCCCACCGGGGCTGCAAAAAGGAATTTATCACCCGGCTCTGGACTCGGTGCTCTTCCTCACAGGCAGCGAACCGACCCGTCCGGCTCAGGCACACGTTCATCTGTGGACCGAATCCGGAGAACACCTACCTCAAGCCCTCCCCAATCGAGGCGACTCACCTCCTCCACTGTTTCGCTGCTGGACGCTGCTGGTCGAACCCGGTTCGGGGGATCTTTGGGTCTTCGCCGATGAGGGGATCTTTACGGTCAAGATCCAGGCCGCCTGAGTCTTCAATTGTTCTCCCTCCTCTCACCACGAAGACTTCCACATCCGTTTGAGCGGACTGAATCAGGCGCCAACCGAAATAAACTACCCGAGTTGATCGTACTTCCGGCCGGGAGCAGAGGGCGGGATGGTTCGACCAAAAGAATCACCTCCGCCAAAAAACGGAACGGTGACAGACTCGAGTCGAATCAAAAAACTTCGTTGGAAAACGCTTGATCCAAGAGCTCCTCGTCCTTAGTTTCGCGACTTCTTTGTGCACCCGTAGCTCAATTGGATAGAGCGGCTGACTACGGATCAGCAGGTTCCAGGTTCAACTCCTGGCGGGTGCACCAGATTCTTCCCTCTCGATTCCTTTCCCTTTCCCCAGCAACATCTTGAAATCCGCGGAAAGCTGTGGTTTTGAGATCTGCGGTTTTGTCAGGCCCTCGGATCCGTTTTTCCAGGACGAGCACCAGCGTTTCTTCCTTTTTCCGGATGAGGCCGAATGCGTCCGGAGCCCACCAGACTTGATAAGAATTCCCTCGGGGAACCGACGACCTCAGGCCAGATCGATGATCCGCTAAGTTCCTGTGCTCAGTAGTTTTCAAACCGGCCGATTTGTTTGGTTTTCACACCGTGACTGACAGTTGGTTTTTGCCCCCCCCGGATGTTGTCCGAGGACTTCCAAGATAGGGATAGGGATGGCCCCGCTGCCACCTCCCCGGTAGGGACCGAGTCTCTCGGGCCATCCCTACCTCGCCCGGCAGCCCAGGGAACGGACGGTGAGACACCGTCCCTACCGACTTGCCGCTACCGGTGAGACACCGTCTTTACCGACGACGTGGCGCTTTCGGAGAAATCGCCCTACCTCGGAGGTGCTCGGGTAAGGTTGGGTTCCTTCCTCCTTCCTTCTTCCTTCCGTCTTCCTTCTTCCTTTTTTCTTCTTTCTCCTGAGCCGATCAACCCACCCTCCGTCGGTGTTGAGCAAAGGCCGGGCGCAGCGACCGAGCCAGTTCTTCCTGCAATTGCTGGAGACCTTGATAGACCTCGACATTGGCGGCTTTGGGAACCGTGGTCTCGTTGGCGATCACGGAGACAAAACGCTCAGTGATCTCAGAGATGCCCACAGTCTCTCCCTTCTCCCGCCGCCAACACCAGAGGGCCTGAAGAGCCGCTCCATAGGCAGCCCCCTCGGCGACTTTGAGAGTGACCACCTCGGCATTAAACACATCGGCCATAATCTGTCTCCACAGTTTGGACTTGGCCCCACCGCCGGTCGCGCGAACTTGTTGAGCGGTAACTCCCAGTGTTGCGAGTCGACGCAGACCATAGTTCATACCCAGAGTCACACCCTCCATGGCCGCGCGGGCATAATGCGCCGAGGTGAAGGTCTTCGGACGAACCCCGAAAAACACCCCGGTGCCGTCCGGGATATTGGGGGTTCGCTCTCCTTCGAGGTACGGCAGAAGCATCAAACCGTCGGAACCCGCCGGAGCCTTGGCCGCCAATTTTTCGAACTGGGCGTGATCTAGATTTGCCTCGGATCGAACCATCTCCGTGGCCACCGTGACATTCATGGTGCAAAGCAACGGCAACCATCGGTTGGTCGAATCGCAAAAGGCAGCGATCTCACCGGCCGGGTCGATCACGGGCTTCTCGGCACAGGCATAGATCGTGCCGCTGGTCCCGAAACTGGCCGTGATGACGCCCTCGCGGGTGTTTCCCGTGCCAATGGCCCCCATCATGTTGTCACCACCGCCGGCGCTGACTACGACACCAGGATTGAGTCCTAGAGTCTTGGCCGTCTTGGCCGACAAGTGACCGGCCGGACGATCACTGGGTGAAAGTGCGGGCAACTTGCCTTCTAACTCGGGATCGATGGCGCGTATCACCGCAGACGACCAGCGACGCCGGCGGACATCCATGAGGGCCGTGCCCGAGGCGTCGCCATACTCCATGAACTTGTCGCCGGTGAGCCAGAAATTGAGGTAGTCGTGAGGCAGTAGAACCGTGGCCAATCGGGCAAAGTTCTCTGGCTCATGCCGCTTCAGCCAAAGGATCTTGGGAGCGGTGAACCCTGGCAGAACGGCATTGCCGAGGGCTTGATGAGTTTTCTTGGTCCCGCCCATCGCAGCCGTGATCTCCGCGCACTCCGGAGCCGTCACCGTGTCGCACCACAGCTTGGCCGGACGGATAACCCGATTCTGCGCGTCGAGGGCCACAAATCCGTGTTGTTGGCCACTGACACCAATGGCGACGACTTCCGTCGCCTTAGCCTTGGCTGACTTCAGGGCCGCCTGGATGGCACGGGTCGTGGCCCGCACCCATTGGGCGGGGTCCTGTTCCTTGGCTCCGGCCGGGAGACCGGACAAGAGGGTGTGGGGGGCCGAGCCCTCCCCTAGGACGCGGCCGGAGACCGCGTCGACAATCAGTGCCTTGGTGGATTGCGTGCCGGAATCGATGCCGATGAGGAGCGAGCGTTGAGCCATAGGAAGGTGGGCGCATCGTGAAATCAGCCCACCTCGCTGTCGAGCCTTGGCCATCGCCTCACTTCAGGCAGTCACTCAATGCATGTGCAGCGGGGACATAAAGTACAACCGCCCCTCCGGCAACCGCGACTGAAGGGGCAAGCCTAAGTCTACCTTGACCGATCCGGAGCGGGCTTGCCCCAGCAGCGAGAGGAAACCCGGAAAGCGGAAGTGGGGCTGATAGGTAATCAGTTTGGCGCCATCCAGACGGGCCAACTGAAGTGCGCGATCTAAGGCCACTTCGAAATTTCCCAACTCATCGACTAGGCCCAGATTCAAGGCCTGTTGACCGGACAGGATCCGGCCATCGGCGAACTCGGTCCAATTGGAAGCTAGTTTGCGACCCTCCGTGATCCCGTCTTTCAGGTTCAACTCGGCCGCGTGATTGCGACCGGTGCGGATGATGTCTTTGAACTTGGCAAAGCTCTCATCGATCATTCCCTGAAGGATGGCGCGTTCTTCAGGCAGGACCTCTTCGGGCAGTTTTTCTCCGCTCATCATGTCCTTGAGCTTGCCGCTCTTGGTGATTTCCGGCCGTACCCCCACCTTGTCCATCAGGCCGCGGTAATTGTAGCTGTGGAAGATCACACCGATGCTGCCGGTCATGGTCAACTCATTGGCCACAATCCAACGGCAGGGGGCGCTCACGTAATAACCACCCGACGCTGCCAGCGAACCCATGGAAGCGACGACCGGGATGTCGTGTTCTTTCTGAAACTTCTCCAGCAGCAGGTAGATCTCGTCGCTGGCCAACACTTCACCACCCGGTGAATCCACCTTCAGAATAACAGCAGACACCCCTTCGACCGCCGCCCGCTCCAACTGGTCACTCACCAACTCCACCAGTGAAGAACCGATGTCCGAAAGGACCTCGCCGCTAATGACCCCTTCCAGGCTAATCACCGCCACCTTGTCTTCAAAGGGGGAGTCACGCACCAACACCTCGTGCAATTCGGCCGCACCCGGCGACTGGGTTGAATGATGATGGGTCCAATTGCGATCCGACTTGCCTGCCCCAATCAACCCGAGGGCCAGCAGAGCAAAAACCAGCATCACCGAAACACCCACGGCCACCCACTTCCAGGCACCCCCCCTAGGCCGTTCCGTCGGCCCCTTGCCATGAACTGCCGGCTGCGGACGGCCAGACGTTTGAACCGGTGGCATTGGGAGGACCGGGGGAACCTGCAAGGGAACCGTGTTGGCGACCGGAGGCACTCCTCCAGCTTCAGCCCCCGAAGACGACGACTCAGACGAATCCATGAATGATTAAAGCTAAATTCCATCGACCGATCCTGCAAGGTCATCAGAACGCTCATCAGAGCGGAGCCTTTGGGCACTACGAGGCCCGAGACCTGGGCAACCCTTGAGTCTGGTGAGCGGTGTGAGTCGAAAAAACCCTAAGGCAAGCCCTACGGATGAGCCCTCTCGGGATGAGGGCTTTCAACCACCGTTTCCGCCGGCTTGGCGGCACCCCGACGACGCCGAGCCTCATTCCAACGCTGCCGCTGATCCGGGCTCAAAAGCCCCTCGATTTCACTCCGGGCGGCCTCGATCTCACCTCGGGCGCGCGGAGCCACTGGAGCCCATAAGTCTCGAAGGCGAGCTTGAGCACTCTTCAAAAGGGACCCGATCTCCTCCCGTTGCTTGTCCGTCAAATCCAACTCCCGAGTCCAACGGGCCATCGCTTCCAACTGGGCATTTCCTGGAGCCTTAATGATCGTCCCTGCAGACCGATTGGAAGATCCGACGGCTTGTGAGGTCAACGGGCTCGGAATCGCCGGACTGGTTACTACTGAGCTGGTTACTACTAGACTGGTTACTACTGGATTTCGGATTACCTCCCGACGGGGGCGTTCGCGGAGCATCCGACCAACTAAGCCTGTGCTCACCCCGCCGGTAAGGAC
>SXXZ01000182.1 GCA_005789375.1 Verrucomicrobiales bacterium
ACACCCTCGGGTTCTGCCCGTAAGGCGGGGTCGACTGTGGCCGTGTAGCGCACGGTCCGCACCTTGCCGTCAGGACCGAAGATTCTCCGATTGGACGCCACCTCGCGCACCTCGGCCTGCCCGGTGCCAACCTGGTTGAAAGGCTGGGCCTGGGCGGCAGCGCGGGCCACCGCAGTGCTGAGTCGACCCAGGAGCTCTCGGGCGAAGGTTCCCTCGTAATTCCATGGGCTAACCCCAGCTTCGCGAAGGATCTTCTCTGCACCGAAATCACATTCGGGCGCATCATGCTGATGCAGCGAATGGACCGCCACCCGGTCTACGGTCGTCCCCGCCGCCATGGCCAGTTGCTGCCGAAACGCATCGTGTCCCTCATTGCCAATACCGATCCAATCGACGGCACAAAGAACCACCGGACGATCCTTCCCCAAGACCACAACGCCTCGGGCCCGCAGGCCCAGATCCCAGACGTTGGTGACCGGATCGTATGCCAAGCGCGATCCGACGGGCGGAGTGGCATCCATATCGAAAAGCCCCACCCGCAACTGAGCCTGAACGGAAACAACCAACATACAGGCCCACAATAGGCACCCTGAGACCAATCTTGTTCGGGGAATCATAGAGGAGAGGCTATCGAGATCCGCCTGGCTTTCGAGGTGAAGTTTCCGCGCAAGTTTTCGTAGGAGGATTCTGGGCCCTTTTGGCACCCTTGGCCTCATGCATTCCCTCGGGCGCGGATTGGCTTGGACCCTAGTGGCGGGGCTGGGAGCCTTCGCCTACTTCATTCTGGCGACCCATCGTCAAGAACCAGTCAGCTCGGCCTACATTTTGGTGGCAGCCTTATGCACCTACGCCATCGGATACCGGTTCTACTCACGCTGGATCGCCGCCAAGGTCCTGATGCTGGATGATCGGCGAGCCACGCCCTGTGAACGCCATGAAGATGGTCGAGAGTTCGTAAAGACCCACCGCTGGATCGTCTTCGGGCACCACTTCGCCGCCATCTCCGGCCCCGGCCCCCTCGTGGGCCCCGTGCTCGCCGCCCAGTTCGGTTACCTTCCCGGAACCCTGTGGATCTTGATTGGAGTCATCCTTGGCGGTGCAGCTCAAGACTTCCTGATCCTCGCCGCATCCATGCGCCGCAACGGCCGTTCCTTGGGGCAAATGATGAAGGACGAATTGAATCCTTTTCTGGGTGCACTGTCCCTGGTGGCGATCCTGTCGATCATGATCATCCTTCTGGCGGTGCTCGGGTTGGTTGTCGTGAAGGTGCTCGCCGAAAGTCCATGGGGCGTTTTCACGGTCGGGGCGACCATCCCCATCGCCCTCCTCATGGGCCTGTACCTGCGGTATGTCCGACCCGGCAAAACCCTGGAGGGCTCGGCGCTCGGCGTCCTCCTGCTAATCGCGGCTGTCTGGGGAGGTCAGTGGATCCACAGCAACCCAGCGCTCGCCAAACTCTTCACCTTCTCGGCCGAACCTCTGGCCTGGACCATTGTTCTCTATGGTTTCGCTGCCAGCGTGCTGCCCGTCTGGTTACTGCTCGCGCCGCGAGACTACCTCAGCACCTTCATGAAGCTCGGCACAATCCTCGCCCTGGCCGCCGGCGTGCTGTTGGTGCTACCCACCCTCAAGATGCCCGCCCTGACCACCTTCATCGACGGTTCGGGGCCGGTCGTCCCGGGCAAGCTGTTTCCATTCTGCTTTATCACCATTGCCTGCGGGGCCATCAGTGGTTTTCACACACTCATCGCCAGCGGTATCACCCCAAAAATTATCACCCGTGAGAGCTACGCCCGCCCGATCGGGTACGGGGCCATGCTCCTGGAATCGCTGGTTGCCATCATGGCATTGATCGCGGCCTGCACCCTCGAACCCGGTGTCTACCTGGCGATTAACATCGCTGGCACGGGCGCCGACGCGGCCGCCATCGCCGCAGACACCGTGGCCAAGGTTCGGGCAACGGGGTTCACTCTGGATCCCGGAGTGATGGACTCGCTGGCTCGACAGGTGGGTGAGAGTTCGCTCTACGGACGAACCGGAGGAGCCGCCACACTGGCCGTCGGCATGGCCAATTTGTTCTCCCAGGTGACTCACGGACGCTGGCTCGATGTCTGGTATCATTTCGCCATCATGTTTGAGGCGCTGTTCATCCTCACGACCTTGGATGCCGGAACCCGAGTGGGCCGTTACCTCCTTCAAGATGCTTTGGGTCACTTATGGAAACCCCTGGGAGACGTGCGATCGACCGCCGCCGGGGCTCTGGCCAGTGCGTTGATTGTGGCCAGTTGGGGTTGGTTTCTAATCCAAGGTGTCCGAGACCCGTTGGGCGGCATTAATTCGCTCTGGCCGCTCTTCGGCATCGCCAATCAATTGCTCGCCGCCATCGCCCTCGTGCTCGCCACTACTTTGCTTCTCAAACAGTCGCTGGCCCGAGGCAAATCACCAGCAATCGCGTGGGCAGCGCTCCTGCCGCTCATCTGGCTTTTGGCAGTCACCGGGACCGCCGGATTCCAGAAAATATTCCATCCGTCACCGCGCATCGGCTTCCTGGCCACCGTCCGGGATTTGGACCAAAAACACCCCGCCCTTCAACGGGCTGCAGAATCCGCCCCCGCGGATGCCGCGGCCCAGAAGGCACTTCGCGCAAATCGCAGCCGCCGGCTCAACAACGCCTTGGACGTAGGAGTCACGGCCGTCTTCCTGGGCCTAGCTACCCTGATCGTGACCGGAGCCGTACTGGAGTGGATTCGCCTGCTGCGCGGCCGGCGAACCCCTGACACGAGCGAAGACGTGCCGGTGTGGCTCCCAGAATCGGCGTTGGCCGAAGGAAGCAACCGCACCGGTTGGGCTGGGATCTTTGCGCTGGGCCTAGCCCTATTGCGCAACTGGTCGGGACAAGACGCCGTGGACCGCACAGCCCGTCAGCTTGAAGCGAATGTCTCGAAGCAAGTGCCCTCGCAAGCCGTCCTCATTCCC
This sequence comes from Verrucomicrobiales bacterium, assembly GCA_005789375.1. The sequence goes on from SXXZ01000182.1 coordinate 2,977, forward strand.
CTACCCGAAGTGACTGAAGCCGCCCGCCGTCACAACGCCCCCATCGCCTACGTCCAAGCCGCCGAAGCCCGCCTCAACGGCCCCAACCGCTGCTGCTGAAATCCCGCCGGGGTCGGTCCCACCTATTTACACAAAAGGGGCCACTGTAAACTATTTTTCAGCCATGTTTTGAAATGAAATTTAGGCGATAGAAAGCCGCAGTTTACGGGAGTCTCAAGTAGGCTGGCAGCGACAAGCACCACCACGAGCGCCAACACAGATTAGAACCGCGAAGACGCGGTTCTAATCGGATACTCCCAGCAGATTGTCACAGCCGGGCTGGCTCGGGCCGCAGGAACAACTGCGCCGCAGAATCGGCAAAGCGCAGCCCAGCCCGGGTCAACCGGAAATGGGTCGGCGTACTCTCAGCCCAACCCCTGGAAACTAGTTGAGCCATCTCTGTGGGCCATTCGGTCCTGAGGTCGAACCCGGTCTGACCTTGGAACTCTTCCCACGGCCAACCGGCATTCATCCGCAAACCGAAAGCAGCCATCTCTCCGGCTCGCCCAAGAGGCGGGAGCGCTTCGGCGAATTCCTTGGCTCTGCGGCCTTTCTCCAACTGCTCACAATACAGCACGGTGTTAGACCAGTTACGCGAGCGCAACCCACGCACCCATTCGCTGGCGCTGGGCCCCAAACCGTAGCTGTCTCGTCCGCGCCAATAGCCAACATTATGTCGGCAAGCAAAGGCCGGGATGCCGGGCTCCGCCTCAGGTCGATCCACCGATTCGCCCACCCGTCGGCGACGAGCAAAATTGGCAACTTCGTATGCCCCAAAACCCACGGCTCCAACGCGATCGTACAGCACCTCATACAGGTCGGCTGCCAAGTCGTCATCTACATCGCATTCCCCAGCTTTGAGCTGCTCGTAAAGGGGGGTATCCTCTTCGTAAATCACCTCGTAGCAGCTGAGGTGCTCAGTGCCCAGGGCCAAGGCTTCATCCAAGGTGCGGTTCCAGATCTCCATCGTCTGGCCCGGGATCGCAAACATCAGATCGATGTTGATGTTCTCGAAGCCCGCCTTTCTCAAAATGTCGTAACTCCGGAACACCATGTCGCGGCTGTGGACACGCCCCAACCGGTCCAACAACGCCTCATCGAGCGATTGCACGCCCATGGAAATCCGATTGACCCCGAACTGGCGCAAAAGGGCCGCTTTATCCGCCGAAACGGTCGCCGGATTGCACTCCACGCTGAACTCCGCAGCGTTGCCCAGACCCAACCGATGAAGGGTCGTCAAGACCGACTCCCATTGCTTGAGGGTCAGCAACGAGGGAGTTCCGCCTCCGAAAAACACCGTCTTGGGTCGGCAGTCTTGGGCGATGAGTTCTAACTCCAAAAGGAGCGCCTGGACGTAGCGCTGGATTAGATCACCGGAAGCCGGGCCCGAATAGAATGCACAGTACTCGCACTTCTGGGCACAGAACGGCACATGCACGTAAAGCGACTCCACCGGAGGACTCACCGATCCTGCCGCGGGAATCCACGTGGTGCCGTTGGAGACCATCCGAAGCGGCGCTACTGAGGGTGATGAGTTCACAAGTGTAGGTGCAGCCACAGTGCGGTCGGTTGCAGTCGGAGATTAACGTAGAAGGGGCCGAAGTCGCCGTAGCGGGCCGTGACCTCGTCGAATCGCATTTCGTAGACGATACCCTTCACGTCATCCAGTCGATGAGCCAAGAGCGTGACACACCATTCCCAATTATCGAGACCCGTAGATCCCGTAATGAGCTGGCTAATCTTGCCCGCATATTTGCGACCGGTACGCGCATGGGTTCCCATGAGTGCCTTGCGAGCCGCGAAATCGAGCATGTACCAGTTGTCACCCCCAGAGCGCTTTTTGCTCATGGGATAGAAACACACGATCGACCAGTCATCCTGAAGTTCGGGATTAAGCCGATAGAACTTCTGACTTTCATTACGTTTCTTGGCCGCCTCGAGAGCCTGCTCGAACTCCGGCGATTCGGGCGTGTGGCGGGGTTCAGCAGTCTCAAGATACCGACGAAGATCGTCCTCGGTCGGAACATACTCGGGCAACTCGGTGACACTCAGGTAGGAGAAGACGGGAACCAAGGTACCTGGCGGAAAACAAGCCTCCAAATCGCGGTGGAGAGTAGAAAGCCCATCGAGCGTGGCGTGGAACAAGATGAAACCGATATCGGCCTTTCCTCCCACGTTGGCCAGAGTCATCAACCGGGGATGAGCGGGTCCGGGAAACCGGGCGGCCAAGGACTCCAGACGAAGGCGCACTTGGTCGGACTCGCCAGCAGGAAGCCCGGCCCAGCGGATCCGGTCGATGCTATAAAGCAAATGCTCAACGTGAATACCTTGGGAAAGTGCGATTGGATTCATAGGTTTTCAGGGACCACTCGGCCGATCCGAGGACGCTAGTCAGTCAATCTACAGCCAGCACCTGATCTAGCAATTGCGCCAACTGATCGGGAATCCCCTGCTCGGCGGCAACAAGCTTGGCACCGGCCTCCAGAGCAGCGTCTACTAGTTTTCGATTCTTGGAATCACAGTAGCCCAAGACGGGCACATGCGCCAGGTCCGGACTGGCCCGCAATTGGGCGATGATCCCGCAGAAATCGCCATGACGAAGAGCCAAGTCTGCGATAACCACCATGGGCGTGTGCTCTCGCACGAGGCGGGGCACGTCCACGGCAGTCTGGGTCGCTGTGACGCGGTACCCGAGATCGGTTAGACGGTTCACCACCTGAGTTCCGGGAAGGAGCTTCTCGTAGAAGACAATGGCCAAGGGTCGCGTCACTACCTACAGGTTGGGAGACACCCCTCTCGAAGGCAAGCGGCCCTTGGGCCTAGCGAATTCGGCGCTATAATTTAAGCCCACATTGGTCACACCATCGTTATCCCTCTTAGAGGCCGAAAACAGACCGCTCGAAAAAGGGGATTGGAAGGCCGACCGTTTTGGGCCGATCCTTCACAGACCGTTTTCTCCGACCATGCTCTCGAAACTCTTCCCTCCGCGCCCCGGACCTAAGGCCTCCGGTCGGACGATCTACCGGGCATTCCACCCGTGGACCATGATCTCGCCACCGATGTATGCCGACAACATCGACCTGGCTCGCCAGGTACGAAACATCCCGGGGGATATCGTAGAATGCGGTGTCTGGCGCGGTGGCATGGTCGCCGGCATCGCCTCGCTCCTGGGCGGGCAGAACCGATCCTACCATCTCTTCGACAGCTTCGAAGGTTTGCCCGAGGCCAAAGACATCGATGGCAATGCCGCCAAACAGTGGCAGGCCGCAAAGACCGACGCTTACTACTTCGACAACTGTAAGGCGGAACAAACCTACGCCGAAGAGGCCATGGCCAAGGCGGGCGAATCGCGATTCAAGATCTACAAAGGCTGGTTCAACGAAACAGTGCCTGGGGTGCGCATCGATCCGGGTATCGCCCTGCTGCGGTTGGACGGAGACTGGTATGAATCGACGTGGGTGTGCCTGGAGGCCTTCTATCCTCAGGTCGTGAAGGGCGGCATGATCCTGATCGACGATTACTTTATCTGGGACGGCTGCTCACGGGCCGTCCACGACTATTTGTCGAAGACCCAGAGCTCCGACCGCATCCGGCACTCTCCCGAAGGAGTCGCCTACCTGGTGAAGGGAGCCCCGAACACCTACGAGAAGTATCTGGCCGAAAAAGCGGCTCAACCCGCTTCTTGAAGGCCGCATCAACGACGGTAGGCAGGCCCGTTTTTCGAAGGGCTTACCAGGAATTTTCTCAACGAATGGCCGCACCTGACTTGGCTTCCCCGGCAAATCAGACATAATCACTCCAGTTCAATGAGCAACATCGTCGGCATCGACCTCGGAACCACCAACTCGCTGGTCGCCATCGTAGAGAGTGGCATCCCCTACGTTATCGCGGATGCGGAGGGGCAACGTCTCACCCCTTCAGTGGTCCATGTTCCTGCCAACGGCGGAGAACCTCTGGTAGGACACGCCGCCAATCGGGTGCGCGTTTTGCACCCCGAGCGCACCCTGTACTCCACCAAGCGGTTTATGGGTCGGCGCGGCTCGATGCTCACCCCAGAAGACCTTCGAGTCACCTACCCCGTCCAGCGCACCGAGAACGGACCCGCCGGCTTCGACATCGGCGGTCGAGTTTGGAGCCCGGAAGAGGTGGCTGCCGAGGTGCTAAAAAAGCTCAAACGAGATGCCGAATCTACGTTGGGACAACCCATAGATCGTGCGGTCATCACCGTTCCAGCCTATTTTAATGATGCCCAACGGAATGCCACGCTGCGCGCCGGAGAACTAGCCGGATTCAAGGTCGAGCGCATCATCAACGAGCCCAC
>SXXZ01000183.1 GCA_005789375.1 Verrucomicrobiales bacterium
CCCGAAGCCCAACGGCATGGCCGTGATTATTTGTCCGGGCGGTGGCTATGGCGGAGTGGTGACCGGGCCAGAGGGACACGGGATCGCGCGCTGGCTCAATTTGCACGGCATCCTGGGCGTTGTGCTGGAATATCGCCTGCCTGCGGGCCGATCGAAGGTCCCGCTTTTGGATGCCCAACAGGCCATCCGCACCGTCCGACTGAACGCCCGCCAATGGCAGGTGGACCCGAAGCGGGTGGGCATCATCGGGTTCTCTGCGGGTGGACATTTGGCGGCTACGGCGAGCACGCAGTTTGACTCCGGAAAACCCGATGCCGCCGATCCGATTGCTCGCCAAAATAGCCGGCCCGATTTCACGATTCTGATTTATCCGGTGGTGTCCTTTGGGGAGCTCGGTCACTCCGGCTCGCGCGACAATCTCTTGGGCAAGAAACCCACCTTGGAGGAAATCCAGCGTTTCTCCTGCGAACGGCAAGTCACCCGGCAGACGCCTCCCGCATTCCTGGCTCACGCCGTGGATGACCAGGCGGTGCTCATCGACAACAGCCGCCTTTATCACAAGGCACTTCAGGCTCAAGGAGTTGCCAGCAAGCTCATCGAATTGCCCGACGGCGGCCACGGTCTCCATGGCTATCAGGGTGCTTCGTGGGACACTTGGCAGCGCGAAGCGATTCTGTGGTTGAAGCAGCGTTGAAGGCCTCTTCGGTCTCGAACAACCTTTCTGCCCCTCCATGCCCATCAACCGATCTAGAACTGTGGGTTCAGCCAGCCATATCTTCCATTGGCTGGTCTTGGGTTTCCTTGTGGCCGCCGGAACTCTGGCATTGTCGGGGGCTGAGGCTCAGGTGCGTGCCACGGCCTTGCCGGTGATCTCGGGCCAGCGGTCGGGGTTCACCTTGATGGATCCGGCCGTCACTGGGGTGACGTTCACCAATCGACTGACGGGTGACGCTTATTTTACCAATGCGGTCGCCCACAATGGTTCGGGCGTGGCAATCGGAGATGTGGACGGCGACGGCCGCCCGGACCTGTACCTTTGTAGCCTCCATGGCACCAACCAACTGTATCGCAACCTGGGACAGTGGCGCTTCGAGCCCATGCCTTTGGGCGAGGCTGCGTGCCTGGGGCAGATGTCCACCGGCGCGTTATTGGTCGATGTGGACGGCGATGCCGACCTAGACCTGCTGGTCAACGGCATCGCCGCCGGGACGCGACTATTCCTCAATGACGGTCACGGTCGCTGGACTGAAAAACGCGACAGCGGCCTGTATCGCCACACCACCGGCACCTCGATGGCTCTCGCCGACATGGATGGCGATGGCGACCTCGACCTCTACTGCGTCCATTACATTGATGTGATGCACATGATCGATCCCTCGACGCGCTTCGCCATGAGCCAGCAGGGAGGACGTTGGGTGGTCAGCCAGGTCAACGGCATCCCCACCACCGATCCCCGTTTTCGAGATCGTTTCGAAGTAATGCCGGACGGCGAAGTGGTCGAACTGCCCGAGGCCGATGCGCTCTACCGCAACGACGGTCACGGACGCTTCACACCCGTGCAGGCCGAGCCGGGTGTTTTTCTTGATGACCAAGGCAAGCCTGAGCCCATGACTCGGGACTGGGGGCTGGCGGTGGTCTTCCGCGACCTCGATGGGGACGGATCCGCGGACCTTTACGTCTCCAACGATTTCGCCTCTCCAGATCGGCTTTGGTTCAACGATGGGCGTGGTCATTTCCGCGCAGCCCCGCCCCAAACGTTGCGACACGCGTGCTTCAATTCCATGGGCATCGATGTGGCGGATGTGAACCGCGATGGCCATGACGACATCCTGGTGGTGGATTTGTTGGCCACCCGCCACGAGCGGCGCATGCGTCAGTTGGGTAAGACTCCGCCGGATCCGGTAGCTCGCGAGAGCCGGACAGGTCGGCCCCAATTCAATCGGAACATGCTCTTCCTCGGACGACCCGGAGGGCGCTATGTCGAGGCAGCCCTCAGTGCCGGCCTCGCGGCCAGTGATTGGAGTTGGTGCCCCGTCTTTCTGGATGTCGACCTCGATGGCTACGAAGACCTGCTGGTTTCCAATGGCTTCGAATATGACCTGATGGATTCGGATACCCAAGACCGGGTGAAGGACCCCAGCCGCACCCTCTCCCCAGAACAAAGGAAGCGATGGATGAAACTGTATCCCGAGTGGCGCACGGCCAACCTGGCCTTCCGCAACCGGGGTGATGGCACCTTCGAGCCAAAGTCTGCCGAGTGGGGTTTCCGCGAAGAAGGCTTGGCCTTCGGCATGGCCCTGGGTGACCTCGATCAAGACGGGGATTTGGACCTGGTGGTCAATCGCATCAATGGCTCGGTTGAGGTGCATCGCAACGAGGCCACCGCGCCCCGCATCGCGGTGGAACTCAAGGGGCGATCCCCCAACACGGCGGGCCTCGGAGCCAAGATTCGCCTGATCGCCCCAACCGTGTCCCAAGGTCAGGAACTGGTGGCCGGCGGACGGTATCTCTCGGGCGACCAAGCCCTCCGGGTTTTCGCCGTTCCAGCACCTGTAAGCACGAACCCCGCGTCGGTTCTGGAGATCCGCTGGCGCAGTGGAGCAATTAGCCGCATCGAATGGCCCTTGGCCAACCATCGGTATGAGGTGTCCGAACCGACCGACCGAGCTTCATCGACGTCTCCGGTTCGACCGGCATTGCCCTCTCCGCTCTTCGAAGATGTCAGCGCTCTCCTGGGGCCGGCACCCGGCGGGGAACCCTTCGACGACGCGCTCATCCAACCGCTCATTCCGCACCGCATGAGCCGACAAGGTCCTGGGTTGGCTTGGACTGACCTGGATGGCGACGGCTGGGAGGACCTCGTCCATGGAGCGCGCCGCGGCGGTCGATCCATCGTTTTCAAGAATTTGCAGGGAAAGGGGTTTTCCCGGACCGAGAGCCCTGAATCTCCAGGAGGCCAGCGCGGCGTGGCGGCGTGGTCCGATGGCCTCGGTGGCCGGCACTGGTTGGCTTCGGCCGTGCACCTCAATGCCCGGGGCGAAACCGTCGGGCAATTAATAATGAACCCGGCCGCCTCGGGCGCAGCTCCACGAACCATAGAGATTGGTCCGGACTTCAACGGGCCTTTGGCCGTGGGCGATGTGGACGGCGACTCTGACTTGGACGTAGTGGTGGGCGGGCAATTTCGTTTAGGTCGCTATCCCGAGGCGGTCCCCACTACGGTTTGGATGAATGAAGGCGGGGTGCTGCAGGGAGCCCCGGACTGGGGTCGTCCGATGTCCCGCGCGGGTTGTGTGAACGGAGCCACACTGGTGGACCTCGACGGCGACGGCGACCTCGACCTGGCCTTGGCGGTCGAATGGGAGCCGGTGCGGCTTTATCGCAACGAGGGCGGACAGTTCCGCGACATGACCGCACCGATGCGCCTGGCGGGTCGTACCGGATGGTGGCAGGGGATAGCGGCGGGAGACTTCGACGGCGATGGACGCATGGATTTGGCGGTAGCCAACGTCGGTCGCAATACCGCCTATGCCTTGTTTAGCCCGGGCCCCATCCGCCTGTATCACGGCGAGTGGAATACCCCCGGCCGCGTCGAGTTGTTGGAAGCCTGGCAGCGCGAGGGCGCCTGGCTGCCCATTAAGAATCGCACTCAACTGACGGCCAGCTTGCCAGACCTTCCCGCTCGATTCCCGACCCACGAAGCCTTCGGTCGAGCCGATGTGCCGCGTGTCCTGGGAGAATCGGCGGCACGGGCGAGCTTCCTGGAGGCCGTCGAGTTCGATTCCGGTGTCTTTCTCAACCGCACTAATCGCTTCGAATGGCGTCCCTTTCCCCGTGAGGCCCAGTGGTCACCGGCCAGTTCGCTGAATGTCGCTGACGTGGATGGCGATGGGTTCGAGGACGTTTTTCTGAGTCAAAATCGTTCGGATCTCCTTCCGGAATGGTCGCGAGATGATTCGGGGAGCGGTCTGTGGTTGCGGGGGCGTGGCGACGGAAGTTTCCAAGCCATGGACCCGGCGGTTTCCGGCATTCGCATCGACGGCGAGCAGCGGGCGGCGGCCTTGGCCGATTTCGACCACGACCGCCGGATCGATGTGGTGGTGTCGCAAATCAACGGACCCACCGTTCTCTGGGCCAATCGGCGGGCCCGTCCGGGCTTGCGTGTGGTGCTCGAAGGCCCGCCGGCCAACCCTGAGGTCATCGGGGCACAGGTGCGCTTGCGGTTCGCCGACGGCCACAGCGGCCCAGTGCGTGCCGTCCAGGGAGGTAGCGGTTTCGGGTCGCAGGATGCAGCGCCGCTGTTAATGGGGATGCCCAGCACGGCGGCCGCCGTTTGGGTGCGCTGGCCCGGAGGACGCGAGCAGGAGGTTCCAGTACGCCCCGACCAGACCGAGGTGCGGATCCGCTGGGCAAGTCCGTGAGGCAGCGTTTCCCAACGGGAGGTTGAATGCGGCTTGGTGGCTGAGGCATCGTTCCGACATGGCACTCCCCACACTCTCCGACGAGCAGGTCCGTACCCTGAGTCGATCCCAGAAGGACCACTGGTGGTTGGAGCATGTCTTCCGGGGCGACATGCCCCAGCTCACGATCCGATCGGCCCTCACGGGATTTTTGCTGGGCGGCGTTCTCGCGGCCACCTCGCTCTACATCGGGGCCAAGACGGGTATTTCCATCGGTGTGGGACTCACCTCGGTGCTCATCACCTTCGCCTTGTTCCGCCTGTTGGAGAAAACGCCGATGGGCAGTGGGTTCACAATCCTTGAGAACAACTGCACCCAATCCATCACCACGGCCGCGGGCTATGTGGTGACACCGCTGACCACCAGCTTTGCCGCCTACATGCTCGTGACCGGGCGGATCCTGCCGGCGTGGCAGATGATCCTTTGGACCATCGTCATCTCCATCCTTGGGGTGCTCGTGGCCTTTCCCCTGAAGCGGCGCTTCATCAACGAGGAGCAACTGCCCTTTCCCGAAGGCAGGGCCTGCGGCGTGGTGCTTGATGCCCTCTACACCGGATCGGCCGAAGCAGGCCTGTTCAAGACCCGCCTCCTGACCATCACCACGGGGCTCACCGCCTTCCTCCAATTGCTCATGAGCGATGGCTGGATGAAGCTCCTTCAATTCGGCGTTTTTCGCATGGATCGGTGGGCGGGCTTGCGCGAGCCCTGGCATCTCCATGAGCGCCTCGACACCTACTATTACACTTGGGCTGCCAAGGCTTCGGGGGCCATCCCACGTATCTTGGGCACGGACATTCGTCAACTGGGGCTGCGCTTCACGGTCGATGCCGCACTCATGGGCGTGGGCGGGCTCATCGGTATCCGTGTGGCCAGCTCGTGCCTGATCGGGGCCATTCTCAACTTTATCGTGCTGGCTCCGATCATGATCCAGCGTGGCGAGATTCGCAGTTACACCAATGCCACGGGCGCGGTGGTGGCCATTTCGAGGGCAGAGATCGTCAACCAATGGGCGCTGTGGTGGGGCGTCTCCATGATGGTCGTTGGTTCGCTAGTGTCGCTCTTCGCTCGGCCCGATCTCTTCAGCGGTTTGTGGCGGATGCTGCGCCAACGACGCGCCCCAAGCTCCCCAGAAATCGATCCGCTTCGAGACATCGAACTGCCGCTTTGGTTGTCGTATGTCGGGGTGCCGGTTTTCGGGTTCCTCGGAGTGTGGATGGGCAATGCCTTCTTTGGAGTGCCTTGGTTGGCGGGGTTCCTGTCGCTGCCGCTCATTCTCGTACTGTCGATCATTTGCACCAACTCCATGGCGCTGACCTCGTGGACTCCCACCGGCGCGCTCTCGAAGATCACCCAGTTTACCATCGGCTCGCTCGACCGCTCCAATCCGGCCAGCAATTTGATTCCGGCGGGCATGACGGCCGAGGTGGCTTCGAACGCGGCGAACCTGCTCTCCGACATCAAGCCTGGCTACATGCTGGGAGCCAAACCCCGCCAGCAGGCCATCGGTCATGTGATCGGCATCGTGGCCGGCGCGCTGGCGGCCACACCGTTGTTCTACCTGCTGTTCCTGCCGCCCAATGCGGCCGGCGTTCGCTCCACGGCCACGCTGGTCACCGAGCAGTTTGCCATGCCGGCGGCCGTCCAGTGGAAGGGTGTGGCCGATCTCATCGCCAAGGGATTGGGCAGCCTGCCGGCTTCGGCCATGGTGGCCATGGCGATCGCAGCTATCGTGGCGTTAGTTTTTGAGGTGCTGCGAATCCGCTCTCGGGGGCGCTTTCCGCTGTCGGCGGTGTCCATCGGGCTTGGTGTGGTGCTGCCTCCGGAGTCCACGCTGGCCATGTGGATCGGGGCCTTTGTGTTTTGGTGGATGGGCCGCAAGGCCGTTGTGGGCTCTCCCAAGCACGACATTTGGGTGGAGGGCTGCGAGCCCATTTGCGCCGGATTGATTTCGGGCGCGGCCCTCATCGGCATCGGTAACGCCCTGGTCAACGCCGTCCTACCCTAAGGCCCGAACGATTTCTGTTGGGAGGAAAGAGAGGGCGTGGCGGGATTCTTTCGCAAGACGAGGCGAGAACGAGGCGCGGGCCACGCTGAGGCTCGTGCTTGAGGCTCGTAACGAGCGAACAACGAAGCCCTTGCGGAAGAAGGTGCGGCCAGCACGACCGATCTAACTTAAAGCGTTCGGGCGAAGGTTGGGTTGTTGATGCGTCGGATGCTGGCGGCGTGTGCTCCGGAGTCAGCGATCCCCGGCGTTCTCCCGCAGTCTCTCGTGATGGACTCGGGCTAGGGGGCAGGCCAGTCTTTGGCTTATGGGTGTCCAATGCCGTGTTGTGTGGGCCAGAGTGCTCTGCCCGATCCTCCTGCTTTTATCCGGTGCCTGGGCGAAGGCCGACGACTCCGGCGGGTTCGAGGCCAATTACACCAAGCGCGAGGTGAGAATCCCCATGCGCGACGGCGTGTCTCTCTTCACCGATGTCTACACGCCGAAGGAGCCTGGCCAGTACCCCATCCTCCTGCGGCGGACCCCATACAACCTCAAGCCCTACACGGTCGATGCCGGTGGCAATCCGGGCTTCGGTGACGGGTTGGTGCGCGAGAAGTTTATCTTCGTTCGCCAGGACGTGCGCGGGCGCTTTGCCTCCGAGGGCACCTTCGTCGACGTCCGCCCGCACAAGCCGGTGAAAGCGGGCCCGAAGGACACCGACGAGAGCACCGACACCTGGGACACCATCGACTGGTTGGTCAAAAACGTGCGCCACAACAACGGCAACGTGGGCATGGACGGCATCTCGTACCCGGGCTTCTTCGCGGCCATGGGCATGATCGATTCGCATCCCGCGTTGAAGGCCGTGTCGCCGCAGGCCCCGGTGGCCGCAATCTTCGACGGCGACGATACGTTGCATGGCGGGGCGTTTTTATTGGCCCACAACTTCGGCTTCTTCAACTTCTTCGGGCAGAAGCTCCAGAACCCGCTGAGTCAGGAGCCCGTGCCCTTCGACTACGGCACGCCCGACGGATACGAGTTCTTCTTGCGGGGCGGGGCGGTGGGCGACTTGGGCGACCGTTACTACAAGGGCAAGATCGACTTCTGGGACAACCTCATCGGCCACATCACCAATGCCCAGTGGTGCGCCCGTCACGACATCACGCCCCACCTGAAGAACGTCCGCGCCGCGGTGATGACTGTGGGCGGATGGTTCGATGCCGAGGATCTTTCCGGAGCGCTCAAGACCTACCGCGCCACCGAGCGGCAGAACCCCGGCATCTTCAACACGCTGGTCATGGGGCCGTGGTCGCACGGCGGTTGGCATGGCGGCGAGGGTTCCTCGCTCGGCCCGGTGCCGTTCCACTCCAAGACGGCCGAGTTCTATCGCAACGAAATCGAACTGCCCTTCTGGCGGCGCTTCCTCAAGGGGCAGACGAACATCGTCTTGCCGGAGGCCCACGTCTTCGAGACAGGTACCTGTGAATGGCGTAAAGAGGCGGCCTGGCCCCCGACGAATGCGGTGTCCAAGACGTTGTATTTCCACCCGGGTGGGCGCTTGTCGTTCGAGCCGCCGCAGGGAGGCGATGTTGCGAGTGCCTTCGACGCATACGTGAGCGATCCGGCCCGGCCCGTGCCCTTCACCCAGCGCATCACCACGGGCATGCCGGGCTCTTACATGGTGGAGGATCAACGGTTTGCTGCGCGCCGGCCCGATGTGCTGGTGTTCCAAAGCGAACCGCTGACCGAGGACATCACGCTGGCCGGACCGATCACCGCCAGCCTGCACATTTCGAGCACGGGCACCGACTCCGACTTCATCGTAAAGCTGATCGACGTGTACACCGCCGACCATCCGGACCCTCAGCCCAATCCCACGCAGGCTGAGATGGGGCATTACCAGCAATTGGTCCGAGGCGAGCCACTGCGCGCCAAGTTCCGGGACGGCTTGGATCGCCCGAAACCCCTCGAGTCCGGCCGCGTGACCCGGCTCGAATGGGTCATGCCCGACGTCTGCCACACCTTCCGCACCGGGCACCGCATCATGATCCAGGTGCAGAGCAGTTGGTTCCCCTACATCGACCGCAACCCCCAGACCTTCTGCGACATCTACCGCGCCAAGCCTGCGGACTACCGCCCCGCTACCCAGCGCGTGTACCGCGCCGCCAACGCTGCGTCAGGCCTTCGGGTTCTCGTGGCGCCGAAGTGACGGAGGCTCGGACAGGCCCACTCCCATTGGTAGGGGTGGTGTCTCACCGTCCGCTCCACGGTTCACCCTCTGGTAGGGATGGTGTCTCACCGTCCGCTCCACGGTCGACTCTCCGGTAGGGACCGTGTCCCACGGTCCGGTCCACTGGCCACCGGAGGATCTGGGTACGGAATCCGATTGCCGGTTTATCATCGAGGTGGAACTCTAATCAATATCCCGGTCCATCCACCTCTAATCAGCGGTAGCGCGACCACCGAGACAGTTCCAACAGCACGCGAAATTCGCAGACCATCGTTGAATCACCCAACGTTCGGCAGCAAGAGCATCCCAGACCCAATGAACACACCCCCACAGACGCGGCGCATCCCGCCAACGAGCAGTTCCAAAGGCGACACGGTGGTCGGCTTCGCCATGGTGGGTTTCCTTCTCGCCGGCGCGGTCGGCCTCGTGAAGGCGATGGGGATGACGAGCGGCTTAGACGTGCTGTTTTGCCTGCTCGGTTCGGCTACGGCATTCGGCGCGGTCGTCTACGTCTGCTTTCACAACAAGAGTTGAGGCTGGGGTGACAACGATGATGCTGAACCGAGCAGGCCGTCCCGCCGCGCCGTTCATGCGCTGTCGGCGCGGCGTAATTTCTAAATCGTCAGCGACAAGACAGGCACAAAAACAACAACAACACACAATAACATGGAACAAATCATGATGGGATTCGCCGCGCTGGTCTATTATCTGTTTGGCATCGGTGTATCAATATTCGTATTGCGGCTGCTGTGGCGATTTGTAAAAGCCCACGAAAAGCTGGCAGATGCGATTTTCATGATGGCTCGTAAGCCGAAGGATACAGACACCCCATAAGCTTGCCGCAAAGGTTGGGAGGTATGAGCAGACACGTGTTGAATGCGGTCCAAACCCGGGGTAACGGGGTTAGGGTAACGTAACGAGGTCAGGGAACGACTTCCGAATTTGACTCAGCCAGCACGACCGATCCAATTGAATCGTTCCGGCTCAAGCGTGCGACTGTCAGTTCCTGTCGTCCAATCCCTTGGCAAGGGCCCATCCAGTTTACATGGCCCTTGATCAAGTTTTTGCCGAAAGAAATGAGGCATCCAACATCGAAAATCTTCCCGAAACCCGGCTTTTTCGAGTCGACGGAAGTCGTGAGCCGATGATGGTCTTCAGTTCAACTACCGGTGATCAGAGGGTTTCCCCAAAAATTCTATACCCATGAAAATCACTGCTCGTTTGAAAGAAGCCGCCAAGGCGTTGGTCCCCACTCCAAAGGCGCAATCGTTCTCGGTGGCTGGAAAGTTCGTTGAATGCCGGCACTGCGAGAACATCCTTTTTCATAAGAAAAAGGCCTCCTTGAACAACGCGCTGAGTTCTTTGTCCGGCACCGAATATTTGAATCATGAAGCGAGCGTCTTAATTTGTGCGAACTGTTCGCGGGTTGAATGGTTTTTCGATGACCTCCAGCCTAAAAAACCCTGACACGAGCCATTACTGGAATTACCACGGGTTCTTGGGTCCAGTTGTTGACCTCAATCGAATCAGAGATGCAGGTGGGCCTTCCATACATGGTACCCGGCTGAAGTCAAAACCCTGAGATGAGGGGCCGGACGAATCGAACTGCCTGAATGAATCAACACACGGAGTATCACAAAGATGGGAGTGTCCGAGCTATTGGGCCGATGGTTGAGGGTGTTCCCGTAGGTTATTGGGAATGGTTTCGGTTGGACGGAACCAAGATGCGATCAGGCCATTTTGAGAAGGGCGAACCCACTGGCGAATGGACGACGTACGACAAGAAGGGGCAGATCTACAAGGTGACCCAGATGAAGTCCAAAACGCCGCAGCGTTGATGCTCAAGCCACC
>SXXZ01000024.1 GCA_005789375.1 Verrucomicrobiales bacterium
AAGATTGAGCATCAGTTCGCGGTCAACCATTTCGATGCCATCGCCCGAGCAGCCGATGTGATCATGGTGGCTCGAGGTGATTTGGGAATAGAGTGCAACTATGAGGAGTTGCCCATCATCCAGCGGCGAATCGTCAAAACCTGTCAGCAACTGGGTCGACCGGTCATCGTTGCCACCCACATGCTGGAAAGCATGATCCAAAGTCCGACGCCCACCCGGGCCGAGATTACGGACGTGGCCAATGCGGTCTTTGAGCAGAGCGACGCCATCATGCTCAGTGGCGAGACCACTGTCGGAAAACATCCTCTCGGTTGCATCGAGGTCATGGACACGATCGCCCGACGTATCGAGCGCAGTGGCGGGACTAACTATCAGGAGAAAGCCGAGCTCACCTCCTCACGACAGAAGTTGGTACGGAGTGCCGTGGGACTCGCCGACGACATCAAAGCCAATGCAATGTTGGTCTTCACCAAACGGGGTCACATGGCTCGGTTTGCCTCCTGGATGCGGCCGCGCCATTCGGCTGTTTATGCGTTCACCGATCGATGGCCCACCGCCGATGGATTGACCTTACTCCGCGGAGTCATACCCCGGGTAGTGGCATTTAATTCGCAAGATCCCGATCGAACCGTTGATGCGGCTGTCACCCAACTCATGAACGACGGATTGCTCCGACGAGGCGATACCGTAGTCGTCATCACCAACATGGCTTCCGGTGAGCGGATTGTGGATGGAGTGAAGATCCGTACGCTTGACTGAAGCGGGCCGTCGGAAGGGAATCCCCGATCTTGAGTTCCACAACCCCATCTTGGAGATCTTGGTTGATCCTCGCCCGGGCATCAAATTTGCCGACGGTGTGGTCCAATTGTCTGGCTGCAGGGGTCTTGGGAGGAGGACTTGAATTGGGCCGAATGGGCGTGGTGATGTTCTCGGCCAGTTTGATTTACATAGGAGGCATGGTCCTTAACGACGCCTTCGACGCGGACTTCGACCGACAGTTTCGTCGGGAGAGACCGATACCCTCTGGAGCGGTGTCGGAGCAAAGGGTGTGGCAGGCGGGATGGTCTTTGATAGTCGCCGGCGTCATCGGGTTGGCAGTGCAGGGATGGTGGACTGCGATTTTTTCGGCACTGCTGGCCGGGTCGGTTATTCTCTACGATGCGATCCACAAGCGGGTGACGCTTTCTCCGGTGTTGATGGCGGCCTGCCGATTCTTTCTTTTTTTGACGGTAGCATCGGTCGGGGAACGGGGTTTGACCGGAGAAGTTTTGTGGGCAGCCTTGGCGCTGGCGGCGTGGATTGTAGGACTGAGCTACATCGCACGACGGGAAAGTCGGAGAGGTCCGATGGCCTACTGGCCGTTGGTATTTTTAGCGATTCCCGGAATTTTGGCTTGGTTGGTTCACGGAGATAACCCGGCCTTGGGCTTGATTTTGACCGGTCTTATGGCGCTGTCTTGGACTGTGTGGAGCCTGAGTCACACGGTGGCCCGGGCCCAACCTCACTACGGCCGGACTGTCTCCGGTCTTTTGGCCGGGATTTGTCTGGTGGACCAGCTCGCCGTAGCGCCCGATCCCAGCGGGATGGCAGTCTATGCCGGTCTCTTTGTGCTTTCTCTCTTAGCGCAGCGTTTTATCCCTGCGACCTGACGTGAGGATCTCAAAATCGACACCTCTCAACCGGTCGCGTTAAACACGAAGGTAGCGCGAGAGGCCAAGGCCGAAGCCCTTGGGAGATTAAGGGTCGATCACTTTCCTTTTGGCGAGGACGCGGTCCGCGTCCATACTAGAGGCCGTTCGGGGAGCCGTTGATATCACGGCTGAGAGGGGGGCCGCAGCTCCCGACCCGTGGAACCTGATCCGGATCATGCCGGCGAAGGGATAACCCTTCTCCGCCCATGTCTGCCGGGAGGTTCCATCCGGAACATTCCTCACGGAATCACTGGGAACTGCTAATCTGACCGTTTCAAGTTCCAGAGACATTTCATCATGACCGCCGATCCCAAGACCGCTTTTGAACCGCATAGCCGGGAGCAGTTGCCAAACTCTAACCGCGTTTATGAGGCCGGCACTTTGCATCCAGCGATTCGGGTACCGTTCCGGGAGATTAGCCAGAGCCCCACGCACTTGGTGAGCGGAGCCGAAGAGGTCAATCCGCCGGTTCGGGTGTATGACTGCTCGGGCCCTTGGGGAGACCCACAGTTCAATGGTACCTCCGAAGAAGGATTGCCACCGTTGAGGGCGTCTTGGATCCGAGGCCGTGGTGATGTGGAGGAATACGATGGGCGCGAAGTAAAGCCTCAGGACAATGGCTACCTCTCCGGAAAGCATGCCGAATACGCCAGCAAGGCAGAGAAAAACCGGCTGGTGGAATTCCCCGGTTTGACGGCCAGCCGTCGGCGCACACTCCGAGCGAAGCCCGGCCAAGGAGTCACCCAGCTCGCCTATGCCCGAGCCGGAGTCATCACACAGGAACTGGAGTTCATCGCCATTCGTGAGAATATGGGTCTAGCCCAGCTGGCCGATTTGTCGGGCGATCGCGCCCGCAATGAGTTGTCCAAGCAGCATGCTGGATCGAGCCAATTACCCGACAGTCCTTATTCGCCGTCTATTTTCCGTCGATTCCCTCAACGGATTCCGGCTGAGATCACCGCTGAATTCGTCCGTAGCGAAGTCGCCGCTGGACGGGCCATTATCCCTTCGAACATCAATCACCCCGAAAACGAGCCGATG
>SXXZ01000025.1 GCA_005789375.1 Verrucomicrobiales bacterium
AAAACTAAGGATCTTAGAAAAGTATTTAATAAAGTATTCGTCGTCGGAAAATACCAAAACATTATTTATTTTTGCCGGATATTTTTTTCTCTTTGTTAAAAGGCGTGCAGCAAGGATTGCTGAAGATTCTGGAAGGAACTCTTTGCAATGTACCCCCACAAGGAGGGCGCAAGCATCCCCAGCAGGAGTATATCCGGATTGACACCACTCAGATTCTTTTCATCTGCGGCGGCGCGTTCGTCGGGATGGACCGAATCATTGAGCGGCGTCTGGGACGGCGATCCATTGGTTTCGGCACCGAAATTCGTGATGATACCTTTTCGCCCCAGTCCCGGTTGGTTCAGGCCGACCAGCCTCTGATGCATCGGGTGGAGCCGGAAGACCTCATGGGCTTTGGTTTCATCCCGGAGTTCATTGGCCGCTTGCCGGTGGTGACCGCTCTGGATGAGTTGACCGAGTCTCAGATGGCTGAGGTGCTGACCCGACCGCGCAATGCCTTGACCCGTCAATTTGCCAAGCTGCTGTCCCTAGATGGGGTCGAGTTGTCTTTCACCGACGATGCCGTTGCGGAGTTGGCCAGCATGGCGTCCCGAAAGAAGACTGGTGCGCGCGCCCTTCGGGCTCTGACCGAAGAACTTTTTCGCGACCTGATGTTTGAATTGCCCGACAGCGACGACGTGATCGGTGTCGAGATTAACCGCGCGGTGGTCCGTCGAGAGACCCCTCCGGTGATTCAGCGTCGGGAGCAACGTCAAGCGGCATGAACAAACCGGCTGACGATTGTGAAAAACTTTTTCGGTTAAAGGGTTGACGTGTTTTCCATCCTCGGATTTATTCGTGTCACAAATTAAGTCATCGAGCCTTGTATATGAATCTCCTGAAAAAAACTGTCCTGATCACTGCTACTTCGCTGTTGGTCAATTCGGCCTTCGCCCTCACTTCCACTGAGTCGCAGGCTCTGACCCAGAAGATCTTGTCGTCCAAGGTCATTGATATGCCGTTGGTCGCCGCCAAGTTGGTGGTTGCTGCCGACAAGGCCGACCGCATCGAGACCGCGAAGGCCGCTGTGGTTGCAGTGGCTAAGAATCATCCGACCGCATTGTCCACCGTTGTGGGTGCGATCCTTCGCAAGGCTCCTGAGGCCACCGAAGCCGTTGTCGCTGCCTGCCTCGAGGTCGCTCCCCAGATGGCCCGTACCGTTGTCGCCGCTGCCACCTTCGCCACCGAAGGTCAGGACGCTGTGATTCTCGCGACGGCCGATCGCCTCGTTCCCACCCAGCAATCCGAAGTTCGTGGCGAAGTCGCCCTGGCCAAGGCTCGCCGGGCCACTAAGTCCTCTGTCGCCGCCAAGACGACCAGCAAGACGATCACGATCCCGGGCAATGTGGCTGTGACCACGACCCCCGTGACCGACAGCAAGGGCAACGCTGTGACGCCTCCCGTGAAGATCAGCGCTTACGCCGGTGCAGATGCGAACCGTCCGTAATCTAAAACGGTCCGCGGTTTGATCACCTTTGGGTGTTTCTTCCTCCGTTGATCTAAATTGTCTCAATTCGAGACACTATTTTCTGACAAGCCCGGCGAGATGGTTTCAATCATCTAGTCGGGTTTTTTGTTTTTACGCCGGGCAGTTTTACGCCGGGCATAGCATTCCTTGGCTTCAGCTCGGATGATTAGGTGCGATCGGTGGTGCTGGCTTGCGTCTTCTTCCGCAAGAGCGGTGGTGGTCGCTAATCACGGGCTAAATCACCCGGGGCTAAAACAAACCGGCCCAAGTGTGGGCCTCAGCATGGCCCGATCCTCGCTGTCGCCTCGCCTCGCGAAACAATCTCGCCTCGCGAAACAATCTGCACCATGCCCTCACTTTCTTTCCAGGCGCATCGTTCCGGCTCAGCAAGGTGAGTTGAGTGCTGAAATGGTGAGGCCACATAGGGTGTCGGGGCATAAAAGAAAAAGCGTCCGCCCTTTACTCCCGACGGTAGGGACTCAGGGGCTAAAATCCTGTGGCCCCTGCAATGTGGACGCCAATAGGAGGGCAGTGGTAGCGCTTAGGGGTTCACTGCGGAGGATATGTTGAGATCTCTATCCATGGGTTCTGGCCACGGTTTCTCTTGGTCTCTTTGCACGTGAGGCAGCCCCATTCTGCGACTCGATTGCCCGGAGACTTCAGTGGGGCAAATTCAGGGCGTCCGAGGCGCAGACTTGGTTTTTCTGAGCAGGCGGATGTCGCCGATCACCATGCCCTTGTCCACCGCCTTGCACATGTCATAGACAGTCAGAGCCGCAACGGATACGGCGGTTAGGGCTTCCATTTCAACACCCGTGGCTGCCGTGATTCGGGCCGATGCGGTGATCCGGATACGATCCCGCGTTTCGGGTGTTTCAAAGTGAATCTCACAATGAGAAATGGGCAAGGGATGACACAGCGGGATTAATTCTCCGGTGCGTTTGGCCGCTTGTATCCCGGCGATGCGGGCTGTCGCCAAGACATTGCCCTTGGCCATGCGGTCGGACTCCATCAAGTCGAGCGTGGTGGAGGATACGTGGATCTCCCCGCAGGCGACCGCTTCTCGGAACAGGGCGGGCTTGGCCGAGACATCCACCATGCGAGCCTCGCCGCGTTCGTCCAGATGGCTCAGGCGCGCGCCAGTGATGGTCGTCGGAGTTGCGTGGGTGATGATAGGGTCGGACTCAGGCATAGCGGCCAGTGCGGTGCTCGGGCTTGAAGAATTCTTGGAGCAGACGATCGACTTGCAGCAACCCATCGCGGGTCAATTCCAGGTGGGTGCTCGATTCCATCAAGAACCCCCAACCTTTGAGGATCGCCAAGGGAACAGCGAATCGAGTCCGGGGATCTTCTCCGAATTTCTCGGTGAAGGCATCGATGCTGACGCGGCCCAGTTTTAGTTGGAGAATGAACTCACGCAGGTAGCGCTCGTCGTCCGGAAGTACATAGGCGCGATGGGTGGGAAGCTGCCCCGCATTGACCGCATCGACGTACGGTTGGAAGTCGTGGTGGTTCTGATAGTGCATCTGGTTGAGGTGACCGAAGCTGGCCACGCCGATGCTCAAGAGGTCGGCTCCACTGAAGAGCCCCTGTCGGTACTCGAACTTCACCCGTGCGGGATCTTTCACGACGGTCGTAGTGCTGGTCACGGTGTAGCCACGCGCCTCGAAGGCTCGGAATGCCTCGTCCACCCAACGCCGTTTGGTGTCCCAGTCGGCCACAGGTGCCACCAGCTTCCCCTCGGCTTTCATTTGTCGGTAAATGCCCGTGTTGTAGGGCACCTCCATCTGGTAGATGGTCACGGAGTCGGGTTCCAAGGCCACTGCCTTGGCGACGGTTTCCTGCCACTTCTCGGGCGTCTCCTCCACCATGCCAGCGATGAGGTCGATATTGATTTGGGGGAAACCAATTTCTCGGGCATAGCTGTAGGCCCTCTCGACTTCCTTGGAGCGATGAGCCCGACCGTTGATCTCCAGAATGGCGTCATCGAAATGCTCGATGCCCAGGCTCAGTCGAGTGACACCCATTTCCCGGATGGCCCGCAGCTTGTGGTCGGTGAGTGTTCCGGGTTCGGCCTCGAAGGTGATTTCTGTCGCCTCATCCCAGGGAAGCAATCGCTTCATGCCTTCGGTCAGATAGCGGAGTTGGTCCGGAGACAAGTAGCTCGGAGTCCCTCCACCGAAGTAGATGAAGCGGGGTTTTCGCCCGCCGATCACTGCCTTGGGAGCATAGGAAGCGAGGTCTTTGAGCAGGGCATCCAGATAGGTCTTGATGTCATCGGCGTTCTTGTCGGTGTAGACGCGGAAGTAACAAAAGTGACACCGCTTCCGGCAGAAGGGAATGTGGGCGTAGAGTCCCAGCGGTACTCCGGGTTGAGGGGCCTGATCCAGAGTCTGATGGAAGGCCGGGACGGCCTCAGCATTCCAGAAGGCAAACGGGGGATAATTGGCAACGAAGTAATTCCCGGCGGTTGTCTCCCGCTGCATGGGCGGTCCCGAGGTTGTGGGCGGCGGGGCAATGGTGACGGTGCTCATGGTCGCGCTGTAGGTAAGTCCGAAGCTTCGGCCCATGGGGACGGTCGTCAATGGGGCAGAGTATCGGTTTCATTCAACTCGCTGCATCCCGGGGCGCGAGTTCTTCGAAAGAGGGAGCTCTCGGAGGTTAGCCGCGGCGGGGCGGTGCTGGAAAAAAAGCGTTGGTGGTCTGCTGATATCGACGGTAGGCCTCACCCTTGGACTTCACCGACAATGCCTCGGTCATGGGGACGCCGGTGACGTTTACCAGGAAGTGGTACATCAGCGCCGGTGCCAAAAGTCCGATCCAGCCCCAGGGGCTGCCGAGCGCAAAGACGCCATAGCCCAGCCAGACTAGCCATTCGCAGAAGTAGTTGGGATGCCGGGAGTACCGCCAAAACCCTTCTTGGCAGACTTGCCCGCGACGAGCGGGATCGGCACGGAATCGGGCTAATTGGTGGTCTGCCAGAGATTCACCCAAGATGCCCACGGCCCAAAGCAGGAGGCCTATCCAGAAGCACCCACCCACCCATCCGGATAACTCTGTGGGCGGTCGTAGGCTGCTAATGAGCCAGGGCGTGGAGAGGACCACTTGCAGGCTACCCTGAAGCAGGAAGAACCCGAGCATTTTTTGGTCAGTTTGTGCTCCCCACTCCTTCCGAAGTTGGGCGTAGCGAACATCTTCCACCGGATGGTGTGCCCGGACTCGGATCAGGAGGTGCAGGCCGAGGCGCAGGCTCCAGAGAGTGACCATGAGGGTCAGGGGCAGCCGGGAAATGAGTGCCTCCCGAAACTCGCTTCCTCCGGCGGGCGCCGAGGATTGGTGCCATGCCGTGGCCAGCAGGTAGAGGAGCACCAATGGGGTGAAACCTGCGGACCACACGATGTCCACAATCCCGAAGTTCCGAAGACGACGGGCGACTTGGAAGGTCAACACCATCTCCGCCGCTACAAACACCAATCCGAGAAGGATGAGAG
The DNA here is from genome assembly GCA_005789375.1 of Verrucomicrobiales bacterium. Next base: position 4,999 of record SXXZ01000025.1, read on the forward strand.
TCAGTGGGATGGGTAGGTTCATGCGGTGAGCCCTTCCTGACTCACGCCGACATCAGGCTACGGTTGTTGGGGGCCGTCCAGGTGGCCTGCACCACGGTAATATTCCGCCAAAGAAAAGCCGACTCGCAGTAGGCCAGGTAGTAGTTCCAGGTGCGGATGAAATGATCATCGAAACCCTGTGCGCGAACTTCGTGGAGGCCCTGGTTGAAGCGCGTGCGCCACTGGCGCAGCGTGCGGCCATAATCGAGGCCCATGTCGTGGAGACTGTGCAGGTGGAGACTCCCGGTCCGCTGCATCGATTGGTTCACGCGGTTGAG
>SXXZ01000026.1 GCA_005789375.1 Verrucomicrobiales bacterium
CCTTTGCCCTGTTTTTCGAGACGCCACACCACACGACCGCTGGCTGGCGCCTTCTCGGGCTGAACTTCCGAAACCACCAGAGAACTCAACTCGTAGTCTTGGTCTAGGCCCACAACCACGGGCAAGGCGGCCCCTGGTTCGGCCTGACGCAATGGACGAAAAGAGACACTGACTTGAATAGCCTTGGGACTGAACCAGTCGGTCAAGCGGTACATCGGAACCGCGACGGCGGCGACCAACAGCAAAATGATTCCCCAAACTTTGCGATTCACAGTGGGCTGGACGATTTCCACCCCCCGTCGCATTCGAAAGAATCTAATGCCTTGAGCGGAACACGAATTTCAAGGGCTCGGCGTTGGATGCGGGGGCCCTTTTGAAAATCGGGTCGTGGTCGATCGGGTCACTCCGGTCAACCGGCCGAGTAGACCGAGGCCGCCGAAGTGTGTTTCTATCCAATTTTATCCATGAGTCCTGAACGCTTAACGGTTCGTCCGATCCGCAATACGACAGCCTTCACCCTGATCGAGTTGCTGGTGGTCATTGCCATCATCGCCATCTTGGCTGGGATGCTTCTGCCCGCCTTGTCCAAGGCCAAGGAAAGCGCCAAACGAATCTCCTGCGTCAACAACCTGCGCCAATTAGGCATCGCGACGACGCTGTACACGGGCGAGAATCAGGGGCATTTCCCGGATCGAAACATAGGGCCGCGCTGGTGTGAGCGGCTTTGGCCCACTTTACGTTCGGTGCAGGTCCTCGTCTGCCCCAGCGATTTCGGATCGGGCGGCAAGAACAAGCCCGCCACAGCGGAGACTCGGACCAATCTGGTGGCCGATTCCGCGCCGCGCACTTACATCATTAACGGCTGGAACGACGTTCTGGAACGCCAAATGACCAGCAGTGGCGAGACCTTCAACATGGGCACGATCATTAACAAAACCATCAACGAGAGTGTCATCGTCGAGCCGTCCGAGACCATCGTGTACGGCGAGAAGCTCTACCCGATCGGCCATTTCTTCATGGATCTGCTGGAGGGTAATCTGGGCAACGACAACGAGGTGCTCAATCACGCGGTGCACAATAGCGCGGTGCGCTCGGACCGTGGAGGTTCTGCCAACGGTGGATCCAATTTCGCCTTTGCCGACGGATCCACCCGCTACCTGCGCTACCGCAAATCGCTCTCACCCATCAACCTGTGGGCGATCACGCCGCAATGGCGGACCAACACCATGAATTGAGGGTCACTCCGGAGAACCTTCTGAACCACCTCGCGCCTCGGTTGGTCAGATTCAACCTCGGAGGCGGTGTGGAGTGATCGGTCCGTCGGTCGGGACTTACATGCGGTTCGACAACAGGGGCTGCTTCAATACAGCGGTGCGCGGACAAATCTAGTCCCTGGGTTTCCTTTTGGTCTGTGGGATATTCTGCGAGGCTGCCGGACCCGTGGCCGTGTCTTCAGTGACTCTTCAGCGCGTCTTCAGCGCCTCTTCAGCGGGAACCGCTTCAACGGCGATCGCCACGGCGACTCTGAGGTTGTTCCTCAACAAAGCGGACGCGGATTCCAGGAGCCGGTGCGGCAGCAGTGAGAGGACGTCCGGAAAAAGGTCCAGAACCCTGACTGGTTCCGGACCGAGCCAGAAACAATGCCGCGATGGCCTGAGAGCTCCCTACGGCAAACAGGGCGGCAATCCAAGGCCAACGACCCATTCCCCGACCCCAGGCCGCCCAAAGAATGGCCGACAAAACCACCACCAAGTCTCCGGCAATCAATGTGGGGATAATCCAACCCGGGAGGGTGGCAACCCCCGGGGCCGTCGCTAAAGCGGGACTGGGTGGGTTCGACATGCCGACTGGGGCCACGGGAACCGGTTTGATGGCCTCTGCTGAAACCGTCTTCGGAAGCGAAATCTCCTGCTCCGAAACAGGCTGATCGGCGGTACCCATCGATGCAACCTGGGTTGGATTCGGTGTTGGAACCTCGGCGGGAACCTGGGTTGAAGATGCGATCGGAGTCGCCGCGGAAATCACCGCCGGAACAAGCTCCGGTTGTGCGACCGGAGTCTCTTTCAACGGAGTCATGCCCGGTGCGTTCACGGCCCCACGGTCCACCTCTTCCTGTAGCAAACTGGCCAATCCGCGCCCCAGCGCTGGTTTCGACATACGAGATTCAAATCGTTCGACCTGACGGGTCTGGCTTCAACCAGTTTCCGCACGTTTTTTTACAAAGCCTCGCCCGGAGGGTTTACAGCACTTCGTCGCGAAGCCGCTGAAGCCATCTAGGCTAGGCCGGGCGGATTCCCCACTGAAAGGGATCCTCGTCGCTCAAGATCAAGGTCGTCTCGGCGATGACGTGGGCGCTTCCGGTGACCACCGGCAGAACGCGACCTCGAGTACGATCCTCCCAGCAATATTCTCCGCGGAAGGAACTGCCCAGAATACCCTCCTGGATCCAAGACTGACCCTCCTCCAATTTTCCATCCGCAGCCAAACAGGCCAGCTTGGCGCTGGTCCCCGTGCCACAGGGCGATCGATCGTAGGCCTTGCCGGGGCACAACACAAAGTTGCGCGAGTGTCCGCCAGATGCGGGAGGACCAAAGAGTTCTACGTGGTCTACCTCGGGAAACCCCTGGGCATTGACCGCCTGGCGAATCCGCCAACTCACATCGGTCAAGGTTTCAACGTTTTGAAGGGACAACTCCCACACCGGGGTATGAACCAGAAAAAACCAATTCCCACCCCAGGCCACGTCGCCCGAAACCGCACCGATCCCCGGCACCTGCACGACGACCGAGGCCTTGTGGCGGTAGGAAGGCACATTGGCCACCGCAACAGACCCGTCGGCCTGCAGGGCGGCGGAGACCGGGCCGACAGGGGTGTCAATTCGATGGGTGCCCGGTCGCACTCGACCCAGGTGCGCCAGAGTAACCATCAAGCCGATGGTGCCATGCCCACACATGCCCAAGGATCCGACGTTGTTGAAGAAGATCACCCCGAAGTCGCAGTCGGGGGCGTGCGGTGGAATCAGAAAAGCGCCCACCAAGACATCGGAACCCCGTGGTTCGTTGACCACGGCCGAACGGAATCGGTCGA
>SXXZ01000184.1 GCA_005789375.1 Verrucomicrobiales bacterium
AACCTGGACATGCATCGAGTTGGCATCCGCCTTGGAATAGACGGCCACCGTTTTGATGTTCATCTCGCGGCAGGCGCGGATGATGCGCATGGCGATTTCACCACGGTTGGCGATCAGGATCTTTTCAAACATGACAGGTACGGGAACCTTCCGGTGCCAGACTCGACAACGTCGAGTCTGCCGGGAATTGGGAGTATCTCAGAGCAGGCAGCAGGAGAGCCACCGATTCAAAGCGGGCGAATCTTGAACAGAACTTGGCCAAACTCAACCGGTTTGCCATTTTCTGCGACCATGGACGTGATGATGCCCCGGGCTTCGGCCTTGATCTCGTTCATGACCTTCATGGCTTCCAGGATGCAGACGACGGTGTCGGGTCCGACTTCGCTGCCGATCTCGACGTAGGGTGCCGAGTCCGGGGAAGGGGTGTTGTAGAAGGTTCCGACCATCGGGCTCTTAATTTCCGATTCAGGACCGCTTGAACTGGAGCTGTGAGCGTGTGCAGCCGGTACGGAGGCAGCCGACTGACGAGCCAATGCCGAATAGGCCGTCAACTCGGGGTCGTCCACCGGGCCTCCCAACATGGGGCCCGATCCGCCGATAGGGCGCTTGAGCTTGATCTTGAAGTCTTTCTCCTCGAGTTCGAACTCCGAGAGCGAGTTCTTCTTCATCAGGTCGATGATCGATTTGATTTCTTTCAGGTCCACGGTGCTTTTTGGGTTGGAGCCGTTCCAAGGGATTGGGCGGAACTCCTCAAGATGATCTTACTTGCCGAACCGAAACTGCTCCGGAGGAACCTCCGTGAGTGACAGTTGCGTGTCGCATTGGAGGCAACCTAGGGAGATTTGGCTTCCTAGGTCAAGACTCACTTCTGGTTCGTTTTTGCGTCAACTTGAGTAAAAATCAAGGTTTACGCCAGGTTGTTAACATTAACGGCCGCTTCCAGAGCCAGAATATAGGACAAAGCACCAAATCCGCTAATTTGCCCGCGGCAAACCGGGGCGATCATCGAATGGTGCCGGAAGGACTCTCGGGCGTGGATGTTGGAGAGGTGCAACTCGATGACCGGCAACTCAACGGCAGCGATGGCGTCGCGCAGGGCGATGCTGGTGTGCGTGTAGGCAGCGGCATTCAGTGCGATGGCGTGTACAGCCCCCTTGGCTTGCTGGATCCAGGTGACCAATTGCCCCTCATCATTGGACTGGCGGAACTCCACCGAGACTCCGAGGGCCTGGGCCCGCACCTGAACGGAGGCTTCGATGCTGGCCAAGGTGTCCCGGCCGTAGATCTCCGGTTGGCGGGTTCCGAGCAAATTCAGGTTAGGACCATTGAGGAAGAGGATCTTCATCACGCTTGAGTAATAGGCTAAGGATCTTTGGTTGAATCGCCAGACGGGAATTTACCCCACCCACTCAGGACTCCAATTGCTGGTCACCGGCGTTGACCGACGTTGAGAGTCATTGTGCCTCCCAGGAAGCACTGGATGCGGGTCTCGATATATCCAAGTTCTCGCAAGGCGGCGTCTACCCCGTGCTGAGCGGGGTAGGCTTTCAAGGAATCGAGAATGTAGCCGTGAGTGTCGCCGTCGCCGCAGAAAATACGCCCAAACAGAGGGCAAATTCGCTCGAGATACTGGAAATAAACCCATCGCCATGGCAGGAAGTCGGGTTTTCCGAAATCTAGGACGAGCAAGCGCCCGCCCGGTTTGAGCACCCGGGTCAATTCTCGCAGTCCCCGCTGGAAGTCGGCGAGGTTGCGCAGGCCATAGCTGATGGTCACCACGTCGAAAGACCGGTCGGCAAAGGGAAGTTGGAGGGCGTCTCCCTGTTGGAAACAAACCGTGCCTGAACCGGCAGGCAGTGGATCCTGGGCCGCCCGTTCTGCCGCGACCGCGAGCATGGGGTGGCTGAAATCGAAGCCGATGGCGTCGGCTCCGGTTCGGGCCAATCGGAAGGTGACATCGCCGGTCCCGCAGCAGACGTCTAACGCGTGTTTTCCGGGTTGGAGGCCCGCCTCAGTGACCATTTGTTGCTTCCAAAGCCGGTGCATTCCGAAGCTTTGGAGATCGTTGATCACATCATATCGAGGAGCGATGGTGGCAAACAGATCCCCCACTTTGGGGGCTCGATCTGTGCCGGGGACGAAGAACTTGCTGGCCATAAGAGCTTGGGAGGGAGTCGGTTCAACGGCGCCGGCGATGAAACTCTTCGACTTGTTCTCGGGCCGTAACGGCCCGCCATGTGGCTCCGGTGGACAGCCGGCGCTGGGTGGTTTGAGTGAGTTTTTGAAGGCGCTGCTGAAGCGCGTCGCGCTCTTCTTCGAGTTTTCGAACCCGCGTCTCCATCTTGGCTAAAGCCTTGGAGGTGTCTTTGGCTACAACGGGTGTCTCCGGTGCTGGACCGGCCTTGAGGGCGAGGGTGAGGCGTTTTTCGAGGGCCGCCTTTTCACGGTCCAGTCGTTCGCGAAACTCGCGTTCCGTGGATAAGGCCGTTCGGAGTTCCGCCTCTCGGGAGGCTCCCTCCTTGAGTGATGCTCGGATCTTCCAAACCTCGGATCGCAGGGTTGTCAGTTCGGTGCTGCGCACACTGGCGTTCACGGCCGCGGTATTGGTTGCAGCGTTGGTTGCGCTGGCCAGTTTACGTTCCGTGGCGGCGAGTTCTGCTCGGACGGCCTCGCGTTCGGCCTTTTCGGCGGCCAAGGCTGTTTCGAGGGTTTTCACCGCATCCGCACGCTGTTCGGCGCCTCGGGTGAGGTCGTTGATCTTGGTCTTGAGCGCCTGGTTGGACAGTTCTAGGTCGGTGCGGGTCTGTTTCTCCTTGGCCAGCGTGCCTGCGATTAATTCAGCTTTGGCCAGAGAGTGTTCCGCATTGGCCTTGGCTAGAGCTAGGGAGTTTTCCAGCTGTCGGATCTTGGACAGGCTTTCCTCGGAGGTGCGGGCTTGGAGTTCTGCCAGTTGTCGCTCCAGTCCTGTTTTCTCGGAGGTTAGGGTTGAGTTTCGTTTCTTGGACTCATCGAGGCTGATCTGGATTTGCGCGAGTTTGGCAGCAAGATCAGCGACCTGTTTTCCGCGTTCAGTATCCGATTTCAGTTCGGTAACCTGTTGTTTGAGCGTCGAGTTCTCTTTTTGAAGGGTTTGCAGCGGTCCGGCCTGAAGGCTCTTTAGTTTGGTTTCGATCTCCTGCTTTTGTTTTTCAATGCGCCCAGCAGCAACCTTCTGTTCTAGCAGGCTCTTGTTGGCCTCATCGAGGGCGGCTCGGGCCTCGTCGGCGACCACCTTGTCTACGAGGTTGCGGCGCTCGGTTTGTTGCTGTTCTAAGGAGGCTAAAAGAACCTTGTTGGTGGTCTGCAGGGCGGTGATCCGTTCGATGGCCGATTGGAATTCACGCGGATCTACCGGGGCAGGTTGGGCGGAGAGGGCTTCGCGCAGTTTGGCTTCGAGCAATTGCTTGTCGCCTGAGAGACGCTGGATTTCGAGGTTTAGCTGCTCGAATTGCGCCACAACTTCACCATTCGGAGCCAGGGCCACGGTGGGTGGCGTATTGGAGGCCACGGCCGCAGAAGTTGCCGGGTTGGCGGAGGGCTTATTGAATGCCTCAGGAGTTTTTTTAAGAGCCTCCAGGCGCTCGCCGACGTAGCGAATTCGATAGGCCACCACCCGTTCATTCCAAGTCGGATAATTTCGGCGGAGCACTTCCAAGCCCGACTGGGCCTCGGTGAATGCTTCGCGGGCCGAGGACCATTGCCCAGTTTCTCGATGGGCCTCGGCCTGTTGGATCAGGTTGTAAATGCGGATGAACGCGTCATCTGCGCCGTCGGCGCAGAGTGGTGCCGCGCCGATGCAGAGCCCCAAGAACAGGTGCGTAAGAAATCTCCGGAGACGGGTCATCTGGGGACAGGCTATCCCAGGATCCCGCGACAAGCCAGAGGGACAGGCTGGAAGCGGTTTGGGCGGGATGGTGGCAGGGCGTTGAGACCGGCCGAAGAAAGTTACTTTAGCTCACGGATGCGGATGTTGCGAAATTCAGAGGCATCGCCGTGGTCTTGAAGCAGAATGGGAGTCGCAAAGCGGGTGCCCCACTTCGGTTCGTTTTTAAACTTGCTGGCGGCCTTGGCTGCTACGAGTTCGGGGGAACCGATCCGGTACTTGAGGACGCAATCGCCATTGAGCCAATGCTCAACGGAATCTCCGTGGACGAGGATGGCCGATTCATTGATTTGTCCGGCCGGCTTGACCCGGGGCGACTGGGCTGGCAGGGCATCGTAAAGCGCGGCGGTCTGGCGTTTCGGGCCGAGCTTGGCGTCGGGATGTGCTGCGTCATCGATGAGTTGGTACTCATGGCCGATGGCGGCCTTGCGGGCCTCGTCGATGAAGTACTTCACGCCGCTGTTGCCGCCCGTCGAGATTTTCCACTCGAAGCGCAGTTCAAAGTCGGTAAAGAGCCGGTCGGTAATGAGGTCGCCACCGCCTCCTTTTGCGACATGGGTCAGCCAGCCGTCCTTCACGATCCACCCATGCTCCGGGAAGGTGGCTTTGCCAAACCCGCGCCATCCTGAAGTAGACTTGCCGTCGAAGAGGGCGATCCACGGAATGGGTTTGCCGGCCCCCGCTTTCTTCGATGTGTCCGCACTCCAGGCCGGACAGCTGAGGGACAGACACAGCAGGAGAGCGACGATGGGACGTGGGTTCATTCGGAAGACGCTGAACCGGCTCCGACTCCCGATGCAATACCGGAAAGAATCCAGTGGGCCTGCTTCGATAAAACGGACAGAGAAAAGGAGATTATTGGTGAGTTGTTTTTGAGTTCGAACTGAGCGGGTGAAAGGTCACCTTCCGGGTTCAGAATAGGGCTTTTTGGGCTGCGACGATGTCCTTGGCAATCTGAGCCTTCAGTGCGTCGAGGTGAGCGAACCGACGTTCTGGACGCAGGAAGCTCACCAGTTCCACAGTCAAATCCTGGTCATACAAATCACCGTGATACCCGATGAGGTGGCTCTCGAAGCGAAGCTGTGGCTGCGAGGACTGGAGTGTGGGGCGCAGTCCTAGGTTGACCGCGGCCGGGAATTCGCCACCGGCGTGGCGGGCTCGAGCGGCGTAGACCCCAAAGGGAGGGAGTTCGAGTCCTGTCACGTCGATGTTGGCCGTGGGGAATCCGAGGGACTGACCGAGTTGGTCGCCGCGGACGACGGGGCCTGCGAGGCTGTAAGGACGCCCCAGAAGCTCGGCCACCAGACTGAGCTTTCCATCTCGCAGGGCGCTGCGGACGCGGGTGCTGCTCACGATTTCGGATCCGATATGGATGGGAGCCATGGCATTCACCGAGAATCCCAGTTCTCGGCCTAGCAGGCGCAAGAGCGCAACATTCCCGCTGCGGCCCTGACCAAAGTGGAAGCCCTGACCCACGGTAAAGCTCCGGAGTCCGCCGAAACCGCTCACCAATTCGCGCACGAATTCTTCACCGCTCTTCTGGCTCATGGCTGCGTCAAAGCGGAGTGCCAGTACTGCGTCAGCCCCCTGCGCTTCGAGGGAAGCGAGACGCTGGGCCAACGACTGCAGGAGTCGGGGGGCTTTTTCGGGCCGGACAACAGCCAGGGGATGGGGATCGAAGGTGGCCACCACGGTCGCCGCGCCGCGGGCCCGAGCCTCGATCTTTGCTTGTCGGACCACGTGTTGATGTCCGAGGTGGACACCATCGAAGAGACCCAGGGCCAAGCAGACTCCGTGCGGGCCGAAGGGCTGAGGGGCGATCAGGATGGGCACGGACATCAGCGGGCCACGTAGGGGGCCTTGGTTCCAAACTGCAAACTGGGGGCGGCCGCCGTGGTGCTGACATCGAAGGCTATCCAATGGCCATTAGCGGAATGGGAGGGAAATCCGCAGGCGATGGCAAATTCACCCGCCTCGTCCGCCACAAACTGGAAGGCCACGCCTCCTTTGCCGGTGGTGCCGCGCACGGGGTAGGGCGTTGAGGCGCCCTTGAAGGCCGGTTCGCCCATCTGGAGTTTCTTCACCATGGGCTTCTCTACCACGATGGCGCTGTGGGGTACTGGGCTGTTGTTGGTGAAATTCACCGACACGGTCCACCCCTGAGGGATGGTGTAGCGGGCGCCCCCCTTGGCGAATCCATTAAAATTCATGCCGTAGTTCACCGGATTGTAGGCCGAGACGACCACTAAGCGGGCGGTCTTGGGAGTGTTAGGGTCCACCGAAAGGAACATCGATTCCTGAGGTTCGGCTGCTTTGGAGTCGCCGCTGGGCGTGCCGTGGTCATGGCCGGTGGGAGCAGTGGGTGCATCGGCGGCCTGAAGCATCGGATTCAGGGCGAGGGCACAGACTAGGGCGATTATCCGGAACATGGCGTTTAAGTTGGTTGACGGCGATAAGATCTCAAAAAAGGCCCGGGGGCAAAGCCTGAGCTTTGCCCCCGGGTGACGGTTTTAAATAGAACAACGAGCGAGTGACGATTCCTTACTCCAACGGAGCCACTTCTGCGCCCGCCGGAACCTTGTCTGAGGGGACGAGCATCCAGACCGCTCCGCGTTCATTCTGCGCCGGATCGGCCGGACCACCGTAGTTGGCCTTCGCGTCGGTCACGTAAAGAGTGCCGTCGGAACCCTGTCCGCCACCGGTGAACATCAGCTTGGTGTTGAGCAGTTCCTGCATTTGCCATTTGCCCTGGGCGTCGCGAGCCGTGCCCCAGAGCTTGCCAGAGCCCCAATCTCCGAAGAAGTAGGTGCCATCCATCTGAGGGTACTTGGAGCCCCGGTAGATACCGAAGCCGATGACGCAGTTGCCTTGGTCGACGTGGCTGTATTCGCAAATGGGGGCCTCACCCACGCGCGGGGCATCCTTGACCGCATCCAGGTCCGGCTTGCCGCTGGCATCCAGGGGCAGGGGGAACGGATGGGTGCCGCACATAAACTTCCAACCATAGTTTACGCCCGCCTTGCCATGGGGCTCGAAGTTGACCTCTTCGTAGTGATTCTGGCCGATGTCGGCGATGTACATGTCGCCGTTTTTCGGGTCGAACTGGAAGCTCCACGGATTGCGTAGGCCATAGCTCCAGATCTCCGGCTTGGCGTTCGGGTGAATCTTGTTGAAGGCCTCCTCGGTCACACCGAAGAGCTTCATTTGCGAGGCGGGCGTGATGAACGGATTGTCTTTCGGAATGGAATAACCGCGGTCCGGTTGGGACGGGTTGACATCGATGCGAAGGATCTTCGCCAGCCAGGTGCTCAGGTCTTGGCCAGCACCCAGCACATCCCCTTCCCAACCGCCGTCGCCGCTACCGATGTACAGGTAGCCATCGGGGCCGAAGGCGATTTCGCCGCCGTTGTGATTGGCATAGGGGCGAGGCATTTGGAACACCACCCGAGCGGACTCGGGATCGGCCTTGTCGGGGTTGGTTTTGGAGACCTGATACTCAACGATAAATCCGGCGCCATTGAACCACATGTCGGAGTAATGGACGTAAAACTTGCCGTTTTCGGCGAATTTCGGATGAAACTCGAGGTCGTAGAGCCCTTGTTCGAGGAAGGAGCTGACCACCGTCTCATGGATGTCGAGGAAGGGCTTGTCCTGAACTTTGCCGTTCTTGATGAGTCGGACGATGCCGGTTCGCTCGCAGACAAACAGGCGGTTGTTGTCGCCGGGGGCCAGAGAGACACGGACCGGGTCCACGAAGCCGCCAGCGACCTTGACTAGGGACACCTTGACGGGCTTGGGGAGTTTGCCGCCGGAGAGGGCGGTGTTGTGCTTGGGTTCAGCAGCCATCGTGGTCAGCGATAGCGCGGAGGCAAGTAGGAGTGGGGTGAGGATTTTCATCGGTGAGTGTGTGATCCTGGGTTGATGAGTGAGGTTTGAGAAAGGGGCTACGAGCTTACGGTTTAGCGGGTGTGGGCGAGTTTGTATGGATTGTTGATCCGGCCTGAATGGGCTTGAGCGGTGCACCCGTCGTGAAGAGTGGCATCGACTTTTGTATCGATCGGGCGACACCCCAAGAGAGCGGTGTGAGCACCAGAATCCAGGTGACGATGAACAAGAGACGTTGCATGACGTTCGAAACTCAAGAGTGGGTCGCCAGATGATGCTTTGGATGCACCGGCCGCACCAGCAAGTTGGCGATAAGTCCAATGAGCAGCAGGCCGCACATCAGGTACAGCGTGCTGTTGTAGGCTTCGGCCGCTGGCACTCCGGCCTTCTTCTTCGCGGTGGAGATGTAGTTGATGAGTTGAGGGCCGACGATGGCGGCGAGTGACCAGGCCGTGATCAGGCGGCCATGGATGGCTCCCACCTGATGGGTTCCGAAGAGGTCTCGGAGATAGGCCGGGATGGTGGCAAAGCCACCGCCGTACATGGAGATGATGAGTGCTGTGACGACCACGAAGAGGGAACGGTTTCCGATCTTCTGAGTCCACGGAACGAGCGAATACAGCAGTGCGCCGAGTAAAAAATAGATCGCGAACACAGTGCGTCGGCCGGTGAGGTCGGAGACTGAGGACCACAAGAAGCGGCCTCCCATGTTAAAGATCGACAGCAAACCGGCGAACCCGCCGCCCACCGCGGCGCTGACGCCGAACAAGTCCTGACACATCAGTGAGGCTTGGCCGAGGATGCCGATGCCCGCGCTGACGTTCATGCACAGGACAATCCACAGCAGCCAGAACTGGGATGTCTTCCAGGCTGTGTCCACCGAGACGGCCTTACCGGGTCCGGCCTTGGATCCGGTGGCGGCCGGTTGCCAACCCTCGGGCTTCCAGTCGGCCGAGGGCACCCGGACGAGCCAGGCTCCAAAAAGCATCCATGCCGCGTAAAGTCCGGCCATAGTGAAGAACGTGGAAGCGACACCCGGGTCGGTGGCCGTCTTGAAGAACGACATCAACGTAACGCCCAGAGGCGCACCGATGAGCGCGCCGCCACCGAAACCCATGATAGCCATTCCGGTGGCCATTCCGGGTCGATCCGGAAACCACTTCATCAGCGTGGACACCGGGGCGATGTAGCCAAGCCCCAGCCCGATACCGCCAATCACGCCGTACCCCTAGTAGATCAGCCACAGCCAGTGCAGCCACACCCCGATGGCTGACAAGACCAGGCCCGAGCAGAAGCATAGGGCGCTGGCGACCATCGTCTTGCGCGGGCCACTGCGCTCGACCCACTTGCCGAACACCGCCGCCGACAGTCCGAGCAGGACCAGGGCGATGGAGTAAATCCAGCCGATCTGCGGGATGGTCCAATCGCGGGCCGAGTCGTGGGCGGCTCCACCGAGGAGCCGGCTCAGTGGTTCATTGAAGACGCTGAACCCGTAGACCTCGCCGATGCACATATGCACAGCGATCGCCGCCGGCGGCACCAGCCACCGGGAAAATCCAGGACCCGCCACGGTGGCCTCGCGGGAAAGAAAATGGGGCGAGAAAACGCTCATGGGGTCGGACGGGAGTCTGAACATTGAGCGCCCATCTGGTCTTGTAGCCAAGTCAGAAAGCAAAACCTCGCGCTGATCGTTTGCCGGCGGTTGTTCAGCGCCCACCATTTGGCAGCACACGGATGGTCAGTGCCGACGGATCCCCTGGGGTGCGGTGCACCTGGTGC
>SXXZ01000185.1 GCA_005789375.1 Verrucomicrobiales bacterium
CGGAGTGCCTGCTCCGCCAGCGGCAGGGCTTGATTGGCCTCACCACGCCGGAAATGAATCTCCGCAAGACCCAGGGCCCCTCGGGACTCCTTGGGAGCCAGTCGCGTCAGGGTGGTAAAGGCTTGTTCAGCGGGTTGCAATTCACCGGCTCGAAGGCTGGCTTCTCCGACCCGGTACCAGATGGGGGCAAAGCCCGGAAAGCGTTGGGCCAGTTCCCGGAACTCCCGCAGGGACCCGGGGCCATCCGAGAGCTCTTGCAGGGCGGCCGCGGCGTACATGGGGGCCAGAGGTTCGTCGGGATCTAAAACGGCCGTCGCTTGAAAGCTGGATCGGGCTTCTTTCCACAGTCCATTAGCAGCCAAGGCAATGCCGAGGTGGGCTCGAACCGTGGCGTCGCGGGGTTGGGCCTTAGCGGCGGCAACCAGGCGCTGGATGTGGGCGCGAACGGCCGGATCCAGTCCGGGGTCTGAGGCCGGATCACCGACGGCCGGCGGATCCGCTCGACGGCACGCGCTCAGCAAAAGCAAAACCGACACCAGCAGGATCGTAAACCCTGGGCGAAACCCTGGGTTCAGATTTGGACTGCGGGTGTCGGTGGGAGAACCCGGAATACGGTCTAAAGGATGGCCGGTTGTTGGATTCATTCACCGGTGCCGGAGGCGGTCTGTCGCCGTCGCCGGCCCGGGTCTAAGGTTGCACGAGGGAGTGTTCCCGGTGCAATCAGCGGGTCGGATTGATCTCCTTCACGGAGCTACGTTCCTGAAGCCACGCCACATCCAGATTGTTAGGAGACGCGATGCCGAGCGAGAGGGCTTGGCCGAAGCGCAGGATTGGGCGGGTGCGTCCATCGACCCACTTGCGGATCTCGGAGTGACCATCAATGAAGGAGAGGCCACCGGCCGCATTGTGGTAACTGGCCGGGAAATCGACGATGGTGAAGGCGGTCCGTTGTTCGGGATCGTAGCCGGTCATGTTCACGGCAAACCACCCGTCGTTGATGCTGTCTTCGCGTTCATCGAGGAAGACCCAAGTACCGGACGCTTTCTGGATTTGGGACAGCTTCTTGAACTGGGTGTAGCCCCCGGTGAAAGGGCCGCCTCGTTCGCCCAAATAGCCATTCATGGAGATCGAACGGACCCGTTCTTCCCCCGTCTTGCCCTTGGAGCGGCTGCGGTCGGCTGGGCACTTGTAAACCCCCGGCGTTCCGGCGTATTTGCCGAGCTGGGAGTTCATGAGCATTACGCGGTTGGTGTTGTCCGCGGTGTAGGCGGTGTTGTTCAGCCAACCCACGCACCAGGTGAGGTTGGTTTGGCCTAGACCGGTCCCGCCGTCGAGGTTGCCCGGGAGGACATCTCGGTTGTCTCCGCAGTAGAGCTGGTAGGCCAAGGCCATTTGCTTGCCATTGCTCATGCACTGGATGCCTTGAGCCTTGGATTTTGCTTTGGCCAGTGAGGGTAGCAGCATGCCGGCGAGGATCGCGATGATCGCGATAACAACCAGTAGCTCGATGAGGGTAAATGCCGACAAGTGCTTCTGGGCAGCACTTTTGGACGGGTTAGTGGGACGCATCTGAAGTTTTTTTGGGGTTGCGGTGATTTTTCCCCGGTTTTTCAATCGCACGCAAGCCTCAGTTTCTCCGGTTTTCCGCTCCTTGTCGGCCGGTTCTCTGACGAGGTGCCAGAAAGGAGACGCTGGAGTCTGGTAACGAGGGCCGCGTCTGCGCGCTTCGTAACATGAATAACGTCCTGAGAATTCGCACCAACCGTCGCAAAATGCCTCATTTCAGTGAGTGCGACGGTCGGTTGTCTGCCGGCAATCGCAGGCAGCGTACGGACTGCGATTGAATTGCTGCAGGGATGATCAGCCCTGATCGGCTGTTTGTCTCAAAGCAACCGGGGCTGCCGCAGAGATGCCTCCAGCTCGGAGGTGAGGGCGCCAGCTCGGGAACGGCGACGTTCGATGATGTGTTTGTCCGTGGCCGGGTCGTAATCGACAGGGTAGTTGCCGTCGTAGCAGGCCAGACAGAATGCGTTCTTGGGGCGCCCTGTGGCCGCGACCATACCGTCGAGGCTCAGATAGCCGAGAGAGTCGGCATTCAGAAATCGGCGAATTTCGTCATGCGTGTTGGTGGCCGCCATCAGCTTGCTGCGCTCCGGGAAGTCGATGCCGTACACGCAAGGATTGATGTGGGGCGGGCAGCTCACGAGCACGTGGACTTCTTTGGCTCCAGCCTCTTTCAGGGAGGTGACCCGGGCCTTGCTGGTGGTGCCCCGGACAATGGAATCATCGACGATCACCACGCTTTTCCCGCGCACCAAGTCGGCGATGAGGTTGAGTTTGACCCGGACGTTGAAGTCACGGATGAACTGCGAGGGTTGCAGGAAGCTTCGGCCGACGTAGTGATTCCGCACGAAGGCCATCTCGAAGGGAATACCGCTTTCCAGCGAGTATCCTAGCGCAGCGCAGTTTCCTGAATCGGGCACCGGTACAATGACATCGGCCTGAATCTTATGTTCGCGAGCCAGTTGGCGGCCCATCTCTACACGCACCTTGTAGACGTTGCGGTTGGCGATGTTGGAATCGGGTCGGGCGAAATAGACGTACTCGAAGACGCAGAAGGCTTCGCGTCGGGGAGTCGGAAAGGCCTGGATGCTATGAACGCCCTCGGAGTTGATGATGACGATCTCACCCGGTTCGATGTCCCGGACGTACTTGGCCTGAATCAGGTCGAAAGCGCAGGTCTCTGAAGCCAACACGAAGGCTCCGTTGTCCATGCGACCGAGGGCCAATGGACGGAAGCCGTGTGGGTCGCGGGCTCCGATGAGTTCGTTCTCCGTGAGGATCACCAGCGAATAGGCGCCTTCGATGCGGCGCATGGTCTCGATCAAAGCGCTCTCGTGCCCATCGCGGGCGGGTTGGGCCAAGAGATGCAGGATGATCTCGCTGTCCACCGTGGTCTGGAAAATGGATCCGCTGGCCTCGAGTTCCTCGCGCAGCTGGGCCGCGTTGGTGAGGTTGCCGTTGTGGCCGATGGCGATGCGGCCCTTGGCGCAGTCCACGGTCAGGGGTTGGGCATTGACGATGTTCGACGAACCGGTGGTCGAATAGCGGGTGTGCCCGATGCCGGTATGGCCCACCAGACGATGCAGAATATCGCTGGTGAAGACCTGCGGCACCAACCCCATGCCCCGGTGGATGTTGAAGGTCTTGCCGTCGGTGGTGACGATACCCGCGCTCTCCTGCCCGCGGTGCTGAAGGGCGTAGAGGCCGTAGTAGGTCAGTTCGGCGGCATTCGGATGCCCATGGATGCCAAAGACCCCGCAGTAATGCTTCGGATGGTGTTGCACGAGACGCAGTGAGAGTCCGGAAGCCGGCGTCGAAGGCAAAGGGCTTTTTTGCACC
>SXXZ01000186.1 GCA_005789375.1 Verrucomicrobiales bacterium
ACTTGGAAGCGCGAAAAGATCCGCCACGTCATCGTAGATCCAGCCCGGATCGCGAACTGACGTCAGAAGACTTCAGAATCGAAGCCCGTTTTTCAGCACATTTAAGCCCACATTGAGCCCCCGTTCAGACCTCGTTCAGCCCTCGGAAATGGCGTGCCTCACAGATAGGTGCGGCGCAGGTGGCTGGGTAACACGTTCAGCTCAGCCCGGTATTTAGCCACCGTGCGCCGGGCGATCATGACGTTCTTCTCCTTGAGCTTGTTGACCAACTGATCGTCGGAGAGAGGCTTGGACGGGTTTTCTCCGGCGATGAGCTCAGCCAGGATGTTCTTTACCGAGGTGTTGGACACCGTCTGACCGTCGGCCGTCGCCACACCGGAGGTGAAGAAGAACTTCATCTCGAAGATCCCCTGAGGCGTGCGCATAAACTTGCCGGAAACGGCACGACTCACGGTCGTCTCGTGCACACCCACTACCTCGGCCACCATGACCATGGTCATGGGCTTGAGGTGCTCGACTCCTTTTTCCATGAAATCCCGCTGACGCTTCACGATCTCGCGGCCGATGCTCAAAATGGTGCTCTGGCGCTGGTTCAGACTCTTGATCAGAAACTTGCCGGCCTTGATCTTGTCGCGCACGTATTCCCGGACCTCGGCGGAAGTTTCCGACTGAGCCAGCAAATCCTTGTAGGTGCTGCTAATGCGCAACTGGGGCATGAACTCATCCTTGCCAGCCACGTCGTACTCCACCTTTTGACGCGTCTCAGTAATCGGTAAAAAATCGCACAGAAAGATTCGATTGAGATCGGCCACCAAGACCTCAGTCGCACCGCCACCCACCTTCATTTCCTCGGATGACAACTGTTCGGCACAGGCCTTGAGGCGTTTGTCGGCGGCCGAGCTGAAGGAGGCCTTCCCCAAGAACCGGTGGTACAAGCGTTCTTCACCCCGCACGATGCGGGTGAGGTCTTCGCTCAGGGCGTTCAGAAGGACCTCTGAAACCGAATCCTGATGAGTTAATCGCCACTGACGAAGTCCCTCGCGAGTTTGCATCGAGAGGCGGTAGCGCAGGTGAGTGATTACCTCATCGTCTTCATCGGGGTCGCTCAGGATCTCTGCCAGCGAGGGCGGATCTTCGATATCCGTCGCCTTGATGTCCGGGCTGGGATCATCGACCACGCGGCGGATGACCTCCAACTCCGGCACCACGTACTGTTCAGGATCGCGGGAAAAATCGGAACCCGGCCTCGGATCGAGCCGGGCGATCCGTCCCGCCGCCTCCTGGGCCTCGGACGGGGTGATGCCCAATTGGCGCGCGATCTCGGGGAATCGCCGTTTACCCAACTCCTCCATGTAGTCGCGGAGGATGAGGTACTCGAGATCGTTAGTCCGGTCTGCTCGCTCCATCTGGAGCATCAGGCACTCCCGAAGGTCTCGAGCCCCGACACCGGGGGGTTCGAAGGATTGGAGAACCGACAGCACTTCCAGAATTCGCTCGGTCGAGAAGCCTGTGGAGAAGGTGAGTTCTTCGGGTTGGGCCGTCAGGTAACCTCGGTCGTCGATGTTTCCGATGAGTAATTCGGAAACTTCACGCTGTTCGGGGGTCAACTCGGTGAAGCGCACCTGCTCCAGCAAGTATTCCTGCAAGGATTGGCCCGTGGTCAGGGAATCAAAGAGGTGCTGACGGCGCTCTTCATCCTCCTGGGTGACCTTATTGACCGTGTTGTTCTGGGCGAAAACTTCGCGCCATTCCTCGTCCATCTTGAGGAGCTTCTGGAGATCTTCAGAAAAACGATCAACCGGCTCGTCGTCGTGCTTTTCGCGCGCCGGATCAAACTGAACATCCAGAGGGGGTTCCGAGGGATCGGCAGCCGCGGCTTCGGCCTCGGCCTGAGCTTCCCGGGCCTCGACATCAATCTCAAGGGATCCGATCTCTTCCAGAACCGGGTTCAACTGGAGCTCTTGCTCCACCATCGCCTTGAGCTCCAACACCGGCGCCTGCAGAAGCGCCAGCGAATGCTGGAGCTGCGGCGACAGCACCATCTGCTGGGAAAGCCGTTGGCTGAGTTGAAGTCCCGCGGACATCGACCCGCAAGCTACCGCAGGAATCTTGCCAATCAAAGAAAGAACCGAAACCACGGGCCTGAAATCTACTTTCAGCGCCAAAAATCACCTGCGGGCACTGCAACCCTACTCCTGACAATCTAATGCTCTTTAACGATTCGGTTACGCGGTTTTCTGAGCCACTGGGCGTCGCTCTTCCTGACGCCAAACCGACTCCCGGCGCTGCGATTCGGCGCGCAACAACTCCTCGGCCGACCAACCGGCTGCCTGGCACTGGGCCGACAACTCGAACAACGCCTCAGCTATGGCCTTGCGATCACCTGCCTTGGGTTTCGGGGGAACCGTGGCCAACCCGGCCTTGGCTGCTTTTTTGAGCAGTTTCTGAGAACGCATCAATGCGGGCAGGTGTCGCGGAATCCCATCCAAAGCCGATTTCCGCTCATGCTTAGAACCCGCCTTCTCGGTCTTCTTGATGGATTCCCAATTGGCCCAGACCTGATCGATATTCTTCACCGTCACCGATCCGAAGACATGGGGATGGCGGCGAATGAGTTTGTC
>SXXZ01000187.1 GCA_005789375.1 Verrucomicrobiales bacterium
AGGGTGCCCGTCGAGTGGTTGGTCAATCGACGCACCGCATCCAGGGGTTCCACGGTGGGGCCCGCTGTGACGATGCAACGCATGGAGATGGACCTTAGGGCGTTTGGCTGCCCGTTGCCACGGTGGCGTTGGCGGTTTTCCAGCCTGTGTCGGTGCCGGTGCCGGGTAACGCTCACAACGCTCGCCGCAAGTGGCCGGCGTAGCCGGTCATCTCCACGAAGGCACGCCCCACTTCTTTGCCTTGGGCGTCGCGGACTCGGCAGGCGCCTTCCCAGTAGGGGACGCCTCCAATGCCGCCTGATAGCTCTTGGTCGGCACAGAGGGGTTCGATCCGCAGGGTGGGACCAGGGTTCCCGTTGGGCTCGGGAAGACTAAGGAGAACGGCTGCCGGATAGACGCCGCCGGATCGCGGGCTTTTCCATTGGCCTTCGCCGCGCCAGGTGAACCGGTCGGGTCCCCACTGCGAGACGCGGCCGTCGGCTTCAATCCAAGCGACAGTGGAGAAGGGGTCCGTGCTGCCGTCGTCGCGACGCATCCGATAGGCCATGAGTTCGCGGCCATCAAAGAATTGTATGCAGGTCCAGTCCCAGCCGACTTGCCCTTGGCCTAATTGGCTGCTGCTAATTTCGTGATCCATCCAAGCTTCTCCTTCGATTCGCTCAGTCTTGGAACTGGAGCCGCGCCGGAGTTCACCGCTGACGGACATTCGCGAGAAGGTGAGGTAGTGGCTGGCGGCTGAGGGTTCACGGGCTTTGCGGGACACGCCGTTGGTGCCAAATACCACGAGGGGTTTCTGGGGTCGTAGTGTCATGCGCCAGAACAGGTCGGCTTGGATGCCGCCGCGCAATTCGAGGGCGAGAGTTCCGTTGGTATCGGAGCCCAGGTCTTTCAGAGACCAATTGCCGTTGCGGAGTTGGAGTTTTCGGGTGTCAGCCTGGGCGTCCCAGCCTCGTCGGTTGAGGCGTTCTTCTTGGCGGAAGGTTCCGGTGGCTACATCGAGCCAGGCCATGTGGGCCAGGAAGAATTCATCCGTGGCAAAGAGGGGCGTGGCAGAGGTGAGGGGTGCGAGGGACTGGGATGGGGTGTTGGTGTTGGTATTGGTGTTGGTATTGGTGTTGGTTCTGCGGTCTCCGGCTCGTCGAAAGAAGGTGGCTTGGAACCCGTGCCGTTGGCCGCCTTCAGAGGTCAAGTGGCCGGTGATGTACCACCACTCGATCTTGTATTCGGGATGACTTCCATGGTCGGCCGGAAACTGGAAGATGCGACCGGGCTGGGGTAGGGCGAACTCTGGGCGATTCTGTGGGGGGATCTCGTCGGCTCGCAGGTCGAGACGAGCGATTCCAAGGATAAACAGGCTCAGTATCCAAATGCGTATTCGTAACCGCGGGTTATCCATCGAGAGTTGAGGAGTCGGGGACATGGGAATCATTCTTCGCGTTCTGCAGGCAGCGCAGCGCCCCAGCGGCCGATGCTCCAACCGGTGAGAGCCGCCATCGCCAGGACGGCCAGAGCCAATCCGCCTAACCACAGCCAGGGGGGATCGGTTTCTAGGGTCCAGCCGAAGGTTTGTACGTTGACCCGGTGGATGAGCAACCAGCCCAGCGCGAGGCTGGCAACCAAGCCGACAAGGATGCCCACGAGGGCTGTTAGGACGCTTTCTAAGGTGGTGGCCCAGGCAATCTCGGAATGCCTGAATCCGAGGGCTCGCAAGGTGGTGAGGTCGTTGCGTCGTTCCCACAGCAGGCTTGCCAAGGTGAAGCCCAGTCCCAAGACCGAGACGGCGATGCCGATGAGTTCGAGGGCGTCGGTAATGGCGAAGGTTTGTCGGAAGATGCGCAGGGCTTCGCTGCGGAGATGGGGTTGGGTGTACACGGCCAGTCCGGGGTAATTGGCTTTCCATCGAGCCCGGACTAAAGAGCCTTGGTCAGGGTCTCGGAGCTTGGCGATGACGCTGGTGGCTAACTCGTCACCGAACCAGGTAGCAAAGTGTTCGCGCTGGATTACCAGGGATCCGCGTTCGTTGCCGTAATCGGAGAAAATACCCGCGAGGGTGATCCGGCGAGGTCCGGTCGGCGTGGGTAAGGTGAGTGTGTCACCCCGATGAAGTTGAAAACGGTGCGAAAAGCTTTCGCTGGCCATGGCGAGGCCACTGTTGCGGGCCGGATCCCAAAGGGCGTCGTCGGTGGGTTCCTCGCGCCAGGCGATGCGTGCTTGATCACGCATGAAGGCGGGATTGCCGCCAAAGAGCAGGGTGGATCCGCCGGGGAGTTGGAGTTCAAGGGCCTGGACCACGTTGGCAGCCACCACCTCGGGGTCCGAGACAAGAGCCTTCCAAGTCTCGGGCCGGATGCGGTTCTGGGTCGAGGCACTCTGGGCTCCTTCGCTGGAGACGTAGAGGTCGGCCATGAAGGTGCTCTCGATCCACCCACGCAGGGTGGTGTCAAAACTGCCAACGAGGATGGCCATTCCAGCGGTCATTGCCACAGCGCAGACTAATCCGGCAATGGCCAGTCGGTGGCGGCCGGTGGGTTGGCGGAGGTGGCTCAAACCCAAACGCGTGGGAGCGGAGAGGCCATCCCACGAAGTCAGTCGCCGCATTAAAAATGGCGGAAGCAGGCCCGCCAGTAGTCCGGCTCCAAGCAACCAGGTGAGTGCCGATCCGTAAGCCGCCAACGAAATTCGGGATCCGCCCTCCAGTCGCAGTGCAGGCAGCGTGGCGAGTGCGGCACCGATAACGAGGAGCATCAACGCGGTGGGCAGTACCCAACGGGGAGCGGCGGTTCCAGTTTGGGCCCGGTTTCGGCCAATTAATTGGGCGGGCGGTGTGGTTGCGGCTTGGCGGGCGGGCCATCCTCCGGCTACTAGGCTGGCCGTTATGGCGAGTAACAAAGCAGCAGCAGCTTCCACTGGATCTAAGGAGGCCGATTGGACTGCAGTGGCGTAGTAGAGCGAATTGACCGTTTGGCCGACGCCGCGAACGGCTCCCTGCGCACCGGCCCAGCCCAAGATCAGACCCAAGACGCCGCCGATGAGGCCGAGCACCGCGGCTTCCAATAACCAGGCGCGGCGGATGCGCTCGGGTTCGACTCCCAAGGAACGCAGAATGGCGATCTCTTCTCGGCGTCGGACCACTGCGCCATCCAGAGCCTGAAAGACCAGCATGAGCCCCACCAGCAATGCGAGCAGCGACAGGATGGTTAGATTGAGGCGGAAGGCCTGCGTCATGGTGGCGGCATTGTCGCGGCGGTCGGAGGAGCTGCTCAGAATCCAACGGCCCGCCATCCAGGTGCTGAGTTCTTGGCGAAGAGCCGATGCCCGGACCGATCGATCGGATCCCTCGGGTAAGACGAACTCGATGCGGTCGAGTTGCCCGGTTCGGGCGGTTAATCGCTGCAATGCGGGAAGATCGAGCAGTAGCAGGTTGTCGGGGGCTTTGGGCTGGGAGGGATCTTCGGGAATGATGCCGGTAATTCTCAATTCCACGATTTGCTCCTGAACCACTAGGCGCAAGGTTGGGGACGAGAGACGGGCGGCGAGCGCGGAGGGGACAAGCACCGCATGGGGGTCTTGAAGGCTGGCCCAGAGGGCGGATTCATCGGTGGGTGGATTGCTCGATGAAATGGGCGCAGGGCCCTGCGGCATGGGGCTGGTTCGCGAACGCTCCGGTTTGCGGGCCTGAGCCAAATTCTGTAGGGCGATCCAATCGACGCCGAGGAGCGTGTAGGTGGTCCGGCTGCCGATGGCCGATTGGGAGCCATCGCCCGGTTCCACGGCGGTGCTCTCGACGACAGGTACCCAGTGCACCGGTGTGTCGGTGAAGCGTTCGCGGAGTTCCGAGAGCAGGGAATCGGGCAGGCTTCCGGCTGGGGACAGAATGATTCCGTCGCTCTCGGCGGTGACCACATCGGTAAAATTCTGAAAACTGGTAACCGCTGCTCGATTGGCCAGACGGATCGACAGGTAGACTGCGACACCCAGGGCCAATGTCAGAATGAGCAGGGCGGTGGTCCACGGCGCGCTGCGCGCATGACGCCAACTCACCTGGGTCCAGAGCAATCGTTGGACTTGCGGTGGGGTCTCCTCGGTCATAGGCGCTCGGAGGAGGTCGAAGACTCGGTCTCAATGATTCCGTCCCGGAGACGAATTTCGCGGTGGCAAATGGCCGCCGCTTCCGGGCTGTGGGTGACCAGCACCAGTGCTGTGCCTGTTTCGTCGCTCAGTTGGCGCAGCAAATCGAGAATGCGCTGACCATTGCGGGAATCGAGGTTGCCCGTGGGTTCATCGGCTAACAGCAATCGAGGCCTATGGATGAGAGCGCGGGCGATGGCGATGCGTTGCATTTCGCCGCCGGACAGTTCGCCGGGCGGAGCATCGGCCCTGTGAGACACACCAACTCGCTCGAGCAAGGTCGCCACCCGGGTTCGGCGTTCTGGAGCCGGCACGCCTAGCAATTGAAGGGGTAGTTCGACGTTCTCGCTCGCGGTCAGCGTGGGTAGGAGGTGGAAGAACTGGAAGACCGTGCCGAAGTGGCGGCGTCGGAGTGCAGCCAGCCCATTGCCATCCAGATTATTGAGGCTGATTCCGTCGAACTCGATGAGGCCGGATTTGGGGCGATCCACGCCCCCGAGGAGATTAAGCAGGGTTGTTTTCCCGGATCCGGAGGGGCCGGTCAGCGCAACCCGCTCGCCTGCTTGGATGCGCAGTGAAACCCCAGCGAGCACAGTGCGTTCACGGTAGGCGTGGTGTACGTTGCTCGCTTGGAGCAATACAGGGGTGGAGACCGATTCCGTCATCTAGTCACAACATGGCTTGGAACCGAGGACGTCCAAACCGAGATCGCTGAACTCTCCCAATTTTCCACGGCGAACGGGATTGGCGAACGAGGACTGGCGAACGAGCCGGTTCCGGGTATCGAATGCTCAAACCGGCTTCAGTGGGATGGGGGTGGGTCCGCGCCGATACCCGTTGAGGTCCACGGTTACGAGGCCGTATCCGAGATGGCGCAAACGAACTAGCACGGACTCTCTGAGTTCAGGGTCTTGCCACCGCTGGAACTCGGGCGGTCCGACTTCGATGCGTGCCAGGTGACCCTTGAGGGTGCCTCCCAGTTCGTGATGTCGAACTCGGAGGTCGTGAAAACCTTGGTCCCGTAGAAAGGCTTCTGCCTCTTCGACCATGTGGAGCTTTTCTTCTGTGACGGCCTCGCCTGTGGGGATCCGGGAACTCAGGCAGGCCATTTGGGGTTTGTCGGCGGTCGGCAAGCCGAGGTGGGCGCTAAGTTCGCGGATTTCTGCCTTGGTCAGACCGAGCTCTTTGAGCGGGGCGCGGACTTGAAACTCACCGGCTGCCTTGGCCCCGGGGCGATGGTCACCGATGTCGCTGGCATTCTCACCGTAGGCCAACACTTGATATCCCAATGAACGAGCCATGGGCTCGAGCTCGCGAAAGAGGGCGTGCTTGCAGAAGTAGCAGCGGTTTTCGGGATTCGAGAGATATCTGGGGTCGCTAAATTCTTGGGTCTGGAGGACGCGTACAGGGATTTCGAAACGCTCGGCGATTTCCAGGGCTTCTTGCAGTTCGCGGCGGGGCAAGCTGGGTGAATCGGCGATGGCGGCCAGGGAGCGTTGGCCAAGCACATCGTGCGCGACTTTGGCTAAAAAGACCGAGTCGACGCCGCCGGAATAAGCGATGACGCAACTGCCGTAGCTGGCGAGGAGTTCGCGCAGGGCGCGGTACTTGGCCTCGGTGATCGGTTTCAATGCGATGTCGGATGCGGGAGCAGTCACACGGTGAACAGGGTGTCTGGCCGGTCATTCAGGCCGAGGTTGAGTCCGCCTTGCTGGATCTCCACGAGGGATCCGTTTTTCCAGAGACAGCGGCGGTAGAGGGTGGCGAAACCAAAGTTGGGAGCGGAACCGCCCTGGCCGCCGACGAGTTCGCTGCCACGGCGAACGTTGTCTTGCATCCAAGCAGGCAGGAGCAGGTGGAAGGGATTCCGTTTCACTTCGCCGGCGTGAAAGGAAATGCCGCTCACGAGGTCGGTGAGGTCGTTTTCGCTGATTTCGACCATCAAGTTGGGGCGGGTCATCTGGCCCCAGTATTCGGTTTCGATGAGGACGGTCTGGAAGTCGGGTCCGAGGGTTGCCAAGGCATCCATCACGAGGTGATGGGTGCCAATGTGCGATCCGTTCCAATCGGCGGCATGGGGGACGAGGATGGCTGCGGGGGCCTCTTGGCGCAGGATGTCGGCGATGCACTGGACCATGGGTGCCCAGATGGCGGGTTCCTCGGTGCGGCACTTGGGGGTGACCTTTTCGAGGCCGTTCGGGCGGGTCTGGATTAAGCCGAAGCCCATGTAGGCGCAGGCGGCTTGGAGTTCGGTCCAGCGTTCGGACTGACGGGCGCGGTTGCTGCCCTGGGTGACGGCGACATTCTGGATATTCCAGCCGCATTCGCGCAGGAGGCGGAGGGCAAGGCCGCCGATGATGCATTCGTCGTCGGGGTGCGGGGAGAATATCAGGGCCTTCGGCGCTCCTGGACGAGGAGTGGCCACGGTGGTCGGAGTGAGTCCGCCCAGGGGGAAGGAGCGTCCTTCTCGGAAGCTGCGGGCGTAATCGCGGACGATCGTAGCGTAAGGATTCATGCAGGCGGGGAGACTGTAATGTCGGAATCGGCGGAGAAAAGGACCGAGTCGGGCTGATGAGTCGGCTGGGAGGGAGAGAGGTCTTGGTGTGGGCTCCGCACTATCACGGCTGCGCGGCATCAGGCCTTCGCTCGCTGAGTAGGCTCAGGGGAGGAGGAACTTTCGCGCTTTGCGCGAGGGGTTTGGTGTTCGCCTCCAAGGCTCGCTCCGGCCCGACACCGCTCCGCTCGAATCGGCTGGGGGTCGGTCCCGCATATCTACACAAAAGGTGAC
>SXXZ01000188.1 GCA_005789375.1 Verrucomicrobiales bacterium
AGCGATTGACCTGAACCTCCAATTCTCGGTGGAGGCGCTCCCGTTGGTACAACCAGATCACACCGCCACCGGGTGCGGGCAAGAGCCAGACCTCTTGACTAGGACCATCGGCAGAAAAATGCACCGTCTTCGCGGTGGGATGTTCTCGGTCGGGCTTGCCCACCAATTCCTGAACAACCGCCAACCCGAGCACCTCGGCCGATTCGGTGGGCAAGGTGGCGCGGGCCCCGAGTCGCTGGAGTTCACGCCAAAGAAATAATCGCTGACTGGCGGGCATGAGCGGGTCCGTATGCCGCGAAACTCGACGAGCCAGCGACTCGAGGGTGGGCTCGAACCGTGCATCGTCTCGGGACAGTTGCTGGAGCGCGGCCAACTCAATAGATGGAAGGTACAAACGACCGGAGGGGGACCGACTTCCTTCGAGCCCTTGCTCCACCCACTGAGCGGCCAATCCCAAATAGGCATCGCCCATCGACTGCGTCAGGAGGCGTTGGTGGAACGCTCCCATCAGAGTCTCTCCCCGAAGGTCGACCTCCGGCGGATTAATTACACCGATGGCCAGCGCGGGATATAATGGCGTCCCGTCGGCAGCCAAGACCAACAAACCGTCTGGAGCCCCCTCTTGGAGCACCGCTTCTTCACCATTACCCAGGAGATCCCGGAACAACACTCCCGCCTCTGAAACCCGGGACGGAGTCCGGTGGCCGGCACGAGAAGCGCGCGCCTTCAATGCGACCTCGAGTGTCCGGATGGCCTCTTCGAGCCGAAACCGGTGCAAAGCTTGCAGTTCCTGAGACCAATCTCGGCGGTCTCGATCGAGGGTGCGGACCGTGGTCCAGACCCAGGCCATCGCCGGAAGAGCGACAGCCAATCCGATGGCCAGCAACGAGACGAATAATTCGCCACGAGGCTTGAGGCGGAGACCCAAGGCGGATGGAAAGAATCGGAATACCACGAGGTCAGGGTTTCAGCAGGAAGGTATTCATAGTTCGTAGGGCTTGAGCAACTGACGCGCCCTCAGGAGATCTCCGGCACCCAACGTGGTGCGGACGGCGGCCCAATCTTCTGCCCAACGCCGGAGTCGCTGAGCACTCGGGGAATTGAGGGCAACGGGGTTAACAGGATCGACAGACTGCTTGCCTTGAGACTTCGGATCCGAGGGTTGAATCAACCGAGCCTCGATCGCACGAACCTGCTCAATGGCCGTAGACAGCAAAACCATCGGATCGCTGGAGGCATCGGTAGACTCGATGGCCTGAAGGGCCTCATCGACCCCGGTCAAGACCGCCACTAGTTGTGGTCGGATCTCCTCCGGAAAATCAGACAACCCCGACACATGCAGGGTGAAGGCACCAAAGGCACGGTTCAGCGTCCGGGAGGATTGCAGCCAAACGGCCCGGGCTTCCCGAAAGCGCCCGTCCGAAGCCCTCAATGCCACGGCGGCGGTCGATTCCTGGATCAACTTCAAGTAACCCGCTGTCAGCGATTCTTCACCCGCACGCACGACCGGATCGGCCCACCGGGCCGCCCGACCGGCCTGCCTACGAATCTCGGCTGCATCCTCCGCAACCAAGGCTCTGGACAGCCGATCGCGGCCCTCCACCACGGCCGCATTGGCGTCGTCCGGCGCAAACAGAGAATCCCGGTCGAGCATCCAGGACCGGCCCGGGCTTTGCATCCACCCGGCGCGGATTCCGGCGGTTCTGGGATTCGCCAAAGACGCCTCGAGCAACTCCATTGCCCGAAGCGTGCGGTCGACCGATTGCAAGTCTTGGCCCGAGAGCTGTCGGCGCATCATGCGCAAGGCGCCCATTATTTCGTTGGCGACCTCGGTCGCGCTGTGGATTTCCGAATGCGCCAGAGCGCCATCGAGCACCAGGGCTAAGTCGCCCAAGAACAGGCGCTCATCCTGAAACCAGCTGCGGTCCGACGGATTGGACTCCGGCGACAAGAGCAGGAGGTTGTGAGAGGCCTTCTGAGAAAATGGTTCGGTATCCGGAAACTCTCGAAGCAACTTGAGGAAGAGATTCACCGCCGGAATCAGGTTGCCTTTCATTGTGTAGCAAATGCCCAAACGGTGCATCGCCTCCACCCGGATCCGGTCCGGAACATTGGGTTGTTCTAGCAGTTGCTCGTGAATGCGGATGGCACCGTTGTAATGGCCCAAGACCTCTTCCCTCCACGCACCCTCTTCCAGAGACAGTTGCAGCGGCAGCGGCGGCCCGGCCTGGAGCGAGCAAACAACCGCCCACCCCAGCAGGATCCATCCGAAAATTCTTCGATAGCCACATCGGTTCTTCATTCGACTGAGGAATCCCTGCCACGGCCCTGTTACCGCGCTATGACGGCCACGCTATTTCCCTACGGACGATGGATTCAAGCGTTCCCGCTGGCCAGCCGGCATCCGGCTCTTCAATCATGCACCTACAATGACCCCTTGGAGATGCCTAACCGCCTGCGTGTGGAGCCTGTCGTTGGGACTGACAGCGGCCGAACTGCACTTATCGTCACCGCTTGATTATCAGGTCGTTCAACGACGGACCATGGACCGCGGTACGGTCACTTTGACCGGGACCGATGGCTCGCTGGTCGATGGAGCGATTAGCCTGGAAACCCGATTTGTGGCCGACGGCCGTCCGAGCCCTTGGATCCGCAGAGATACCCCCACCTCGAAGGGACAATTCCGGTGCTCCGTGGAAATGCCCGCGGGCGGCTGGTTCCGGCTCGAGGTGCGCCAGCGGAGGGGCGACTCCGTGGTGGCCCAGACCCACATTGAACACTTGGGCATCGGCGAGGTGTTTGTGGTTACTGGACAGTCCAATTCGGCCAACCATGGCGAAGAACTCCAGAAGCCCCAGTCGGGATGGGTCACCACTTTCGACGGCTCGCGGTGGCGTCCGGCCCTGGACCCGCAACCCGGTGCTAGCGGCGGCGGCGGCAGCTTCCTGCCCCCCTTTGGCGACGCGCTGTCCAAGCGCTTGGGCGTCCCGGTTGGCCTCGTTGCCTGTGGCATCGGAGCAACCAGTATCCGCGAGTGGCTGCCCAAGGGTTCCCGCTTTCCCAACCCGCCGACCCTGACCCAACGGGTCCGCCGGCTCGACTCCGGGGAGTGGGAAAGTGACGGCGCGGCTTTCGAAGGTTTGGTGAGCCGCTTGACTCCCTTAGGACCCGGTGGATTCCGTGCGGTTCTGTGGCATCAGGGAGAGAGCGATGCCAACCAGGCGGATGCCTCACGGACCCTCGCCGGCGCCCGCTACCGAGAATACCTGAGCACCGTGATCCAAGAATCCCGACGACGCATTGGCTGGGAGCCGCCGTGGTTCGTGGCGCAAGTCAGCTACCATGTGCCGGGCGACGAGGCCTCGGCCGACATCCGAGCGGCACAAGCTTCTCTGTGGCAGGAAGGCATCGCCCTCGAGGGGCCAGACTCCGACGCCCTCAAGGGCCCCCTGCGAGACTCGGGCGGCAAGGGTGTGCATTTCAGCGGGCCCGGCCTTCGCGAGCACGGCAAGCGCTGGGCCGACAAGGTGGGTGCCTGGATCGCCTCACCGGCCGCGCACCGGAACTCCACGACTCAATAGGCGATGGCTCAGCGCCAACACGAGTCACCATGAGCTAACACGAGCCAACCCAGAGGCGACGGTCTTCACCGCCTGAAGTTTTACTTGATGCTCAGGCAAACGCCTTGGGACAGTAACATCTCATGAAGTACATCTTCGTTACGGGCGGCGTCGTGAGCTCCCTAGGCAAGGGCCTCACCGCGGCGGCGCTCGGAACCCTGCTGGAGAATCGCGGACTAACCGTCGCATTCCAGAAGTTCGATCCGTATCTGAACGTCGATCCCGGTACCATGAGCCCGTATCAACATGGCGAGGTTTACGTGCTGGACGATGGTGCCGAGACAGACCTAGACCTCGGGCACTATGAGCGCTTCACCAATACCAAACTGAGCCGGGCCAACGCGACGACGAGCGGACAGGTCTACGAGCAGGTGCTCAAGAACGAGCGCGATGGAGTGTATCTGGGCAAGACCGTGCAAGTCATTCCGCACGTCACCGATGAGAT
>SXXZ01000189.1 GCA_005789375.1 Verrucomicrobiales bacterium
ACGAGGAAGACATCCGCTTCCTGGACAATCAGGCCACCGTCATCAAGGACGGCGACGAGATTAGCATCATTCCGGCCATAGCTGGGGGTTGATCCTTTCAAGCTTTCCCAACCTCTCCAACGGCCCCATGCCCACCAAAATTTCCAAGCCCGCCAAGGCCACAACGCCTCCCAAGGGTGCTCCAAAAGGTGCTCCAAAAGCTTCCAAGGCGGTCAAGCCGTTGCGAAAGAGTTTGGACTCTGACAAGACCTCCGCTCGTTTCTGGCTGACCTACCCGCCTCAGCGCATCAAGGCGCCGGTGATCTGGAAACTGGGGCATCAGTTCAAGCTGGTGACAAGCATCCGCCAGGCGAGTGTGACGGATGTGGTCGGTATTGTTTGCCTGGAAATCGAAGGGGCTGCTTCTGAGATCACCGCCGGG
This sequence comes from Verrucomicrobiales bacterium, assembly GCA_005789375.1. Next base: position 422 of record SXXZ01000189.1, read on the forward strand.
GTGCAATGGCTCAAGAAGCAGGGCGTGCGCGTTGAACCGGTGGAACTAAGCGCGGTCGAATCCTGAAATCGCTCAACACCCCGCTCAATAAAACGCTCAATAAAACTCCGCTCACGACTGTGAGTCCGTGAGTTTAGAGGGTTGAGAGTTTTCGTCAGGCCGAGCCCTTACTAGGGTTATCGGCCTGTTTTGTTTTGCACGCGCTTGTTTTCCACGCGTTTGGCTTCCACGCGCTCGTAGTTCAACGGGCCCACCCAACGCGTGTTGAGCTGTTGGTGCAGGGCATCGCTGGGGAAGAGCGGGCGGGCCTCCCGGCCGTGACGGGTGTCGTCCATGCCGTGCCAAGGCAGGGGCTCGATGCGGTCTCCGGCGGCGACATGGTAATCGGCATCCTTGTTCCATCCGACGGTCCAGAGGAAGAAGCGCCGCGTGTGTCCGGAAGGGATCTTCGGTAGGGCGTCCGCGGCAAAAGCGAGCGTCAATTCATCGCCCGCGGCCACCGTCACCACCCCGTTGTCTTCTGCTGCGATGAGCCCATCGACCGAGCCATATCGGGTGGCCCAACCGCTGGGGGTGATCCGCCACGACGGGCGCTGACGGACATCCTCATGCAAAGGGGTGAGCGGGTCTGAGGGGCCTGTGGCGGCAAACTCTCCGTAGCCATGCCAATGGAGGTCGCTCGAGGTGGGGCGCAGGGTACCAACCTCAGCGGGTTGGTTGTTTTGGAACAGGGCGATGCGGTCCCAGTGCAGTTCAAATGCGTAGGTCAACCGCAGGCGTCGAGTCCCCTCCGGCAGGTGGCCTCCCAAGGGCACGAGGATGGTTTTGGTGCGCCCGGCCGGCACGCCAACGGTCACCGGTCGGAGCGGTTTCCATTGGTCTGGTGCGGTCTCTGCTTCGAGCTGGGGGAAGGGAAAAGGTAACTCCGGATCATGGCTCCCGGCGATGTTGGCCATGCCGCCGCCGAAGCGCAGCCAACCGCTGAGGGCCAGGGTGAGTCCCGGGTGGTTGGTCAGGGGCCCGAAATCGAGAACGATCGAAGTGGGTTCCGACAAGCCTCGCAGTTGGGGAGCCCGTAGGCGCGGGGAAAATCGCTGTCCATCTTCTTGATCTAACGTGGCGGTCAGAGACGAACCATCGCCTGCCTGAGCCTCTCGGAGAGGAACACGACCCGAGAGAATTCGCAGTTCGTGGCGAGGGAAGGGCGGTCCAGGCACCAGTTTGCTCGTGGAATGCGCCTCGGTGTTCGCCGGAATGTCGACCCAGCCGAGCTTGGCTTCGTCGAGGTAGAGGATTTCGCGCAACTCCTCGGTGAGTTGCACGGTGTAGCGGCCCTCTTTGGGAACAAAATCGGCTGAACCGCCGAGCGACACCCATTCCCGAGGGTCGGCCACGATGTTGTGGCCGGGTCGGGAGGGGAGTCCTACCGGCGCAGAGCTGAGAATGTCGGTCAGGAAGCGGAACCGGGTGCCATCCCAGGCGTAGAGGTAAGGGCAGGAGCCCGTCGGGTTCTTGGGCTCGATGAGGTCGATCACCTGCTTCGGGTGGGCGCTCACCCCAAACAAGGGTTGGGTATCGGCCCAGCGGGCCAGGACTGTTTCGATGTCTTTGTGGCGTCCCACGCCGATCTCCACGGGCTTGCGTTGGACGCTGCGCAGGGCTCGCCAATTGCCGGCGTTGAGCTCGATGTGCAGGCCGATGCCGCTGAAATTCGATCGGTTGCCAATGGGGCGAAACTTCACCAAGCCGTTGGCGTTGGCCCCCTCGTTGCGGAAGAACCGGACTCCGCCCCCTTGAGTCTCCAGCATGCAGTCAATGTCGCCGTCTTGATCAAAGTCCGCAAAGGCGGCATGGCGCACGGTGGAGCCTGCTAGGCTCTTGAGTCCCAGCGACTCGGTCATTTCGTGGAAACCCCGGCGGCCGCGGTTGCGCCAGACTCGGAGTCCATCGGTGCCCCAAGTAATCAGGTCGAGCCAGCCATCGTTGTCGTAGTCGAGGGCGCGGATCTTTTGGATCCCGTTTTTCTTGGCCGGGAGGCGCAAGGGTTCACGGAGTCCTCCGAAATAGAGGGAGACCGCGGTCTCGGTCACCAGAACCACGTCGGCCCGAAGGTCGTTGTTGAAATCTCCCACGGCCAGGCATCGAGCCACTGGCCAGTCCGTGGGCTGAGCCATCGCCGACAAGCCCTCCCGACGTTGATTGGACAGGATCCAGGGCGGCTCTCCCTTGCGCGTCAGCAGCACATCCGGGAGGTCGTCGTTGTTCCAATCTTCGATGGTCACCGAAGTGACGCCGGTGACATCAAATCCATCGCCCGGACTTGGCTTGCGTTCGCGGAAGATGGCCGTTCCGTAATTGGTGAAGGCCCTAAGTCGGCCTTCTGGGGTGACCGCTAGCAGCGCCAATTTGCCCGTGATGTCGATGTCCCCCAGGCTGGCGTCCGTTCCCTTCAGGGCTCGGATTCCACCCAGAGCCGATCCGTCGGTGATGAACCCGTTAGTGGCGAACTTAAGCAATTGGGAGCCGTTGGATCCCACGAGCAACGCGTCGTCGTAGCGGTCGTTGTTTAGGTCTCCAACGACGATTTCTTGAACCGTTCCGACCGTGGAGTTGAGCGGCTCAGACCTTGCCACGAAGGTGGCGTTGGAGTTCCAAAGGAGGCGCAACTGCCCTTGGTCATCGGTGAGCAAAACATCATTCCAACCGCGACGGTTCAGGTCGAACAAACCGAACGGACCCCTCAGTCGACTCGCCTCCGGGCCTAGGGCTCGGGCGGTGTCCTCGACAAATTGGACGGAGACTGGGTCGGATTCGGGCTGCTCGAGAGCGAACGGAGCCAGGATCTCGGTGTACTTGCATTTCTCGAAGAGTGCCGGGTTGTCGGCCGCCTGAGACTTTCCGGCCGCGACCCTTTGGTGCTCAGCCAGTTCGGCCGATGCTTGTTCCCGGGCTCCCTGCCGCAGGTAGGACTGGCTGAGTTGATAGTGGGCCGAAGGGTGATCCTTGTCGAATTCGATCACCTCGACGAACTGCTCGGCGGCGTCGGGGAAGCGTCCCCACCCTGCATAGGCAAGGCCCAGCTGGAAGCTCACGGTGTTGAGGGTGCGGTCGGCTTGCTTGGCCTCGGTCAGCGACTGGACCGCGTTGGAAAAGGCACCCATGCGGAGATGGGCGCAGCCAGCCAGGTAGTGAGCTGCGCCGCGACCGGGTTCGACTTGCAGCGCCTCACGGGCATGGACCAAAGCCTGAGAAGGTTGGCTCGCCAAGAGGAAGGCGTTAGCCAAGTTCAGGTGAACGTCTGGATTGGACGGGTTCATCGACAAGGCCACCTGGAAGGCCTCGATCGCCCGCCGCGCATCGCCCGCGGCGTAGTAGCCACGACCGGCGTTCATGTGGGTGGCGAACTGGGAGTCCTCGTTGGAGGCCCGGTTGAACCACCAGGCCGTCGCCGCGATCCCAATAATAAATAGGAAAATGCCCACCACCAACGCGGGTGCGGCCGGGGATTTCTTCGGAGGACTCATGCGGGTCTGGACAAACTACTTTGAAATAGCAAAAAGCAACACCCTGACAGCCCGGGCGACTGCGCGGGATCTAGAGCCAGCGGTGTCAGATCAGAATCCGTCCTTCGAAGACGAAGGAGGCCGGTCCGCCGAGTCGAACATTATTGAAGCCTCCTTGGCCATCGGCTTGGAAAGAAACACTCAATTCATCTCCGCCCTGCACCTGGATGCGGATGGGTGAGGAGAAGCCGTGCAGACGGGAGGCTACCAGAGCGCTGGCGGTCACACCGGTGCCGCAGGCCAGGGTTTCTCCTTCGACACCCCGCTCATAAGTCCGAACGCGGAGTTGGTTGGGGCCGATGATTTGAACGAAGTTCACATTGGTGCCGCGCGGCTTGAAGTGGTCGTGCCAGCGCAGTTCTGAGCCAAGAGGCTGGACCATGGCCTTGTCGGCGTCTTCCACGAAGACCACGGCATGCGGCACTCCCGTGTTGATGGAACTGACATCTAAGACTCCAGCTTGTGTCGTGACCTTCTCCGAGAGGCGGAGGTCGTGCGGAGCTGTGAGGTTGATGGTCACCCGCTCTCCCTGGAACTCGGCGGTGATCACGCCGGCGGCGGTTTCAAAGGTCACCGTGGGCTTGGTCCAACCGGTGGTCCGTTGGATGTACCGCGCAAAGCAACGGGCGCCGTTGCCGCACATGGCGGCATCCGATCCATCGGAGTTGTAGAAGCGCCAGGCCCAGTCGGCCTTGCCGGTGAGGCTGGGCACCAGAAGCATGAGGCCGTCGGCTCCGATGCCGAACTGCCGGTGACATAATTTGGCCACCTGCTCCGGAGTTAGCACGATGCGGGCATTGCGGTTGTCGAGCAGGATGAAGTCATTCCCGGCCCCGCTCATCTTGAGAAACTCCAGAGTCATGTCGGAGGTAGATCATAGGCCGATGTCCTGCCGCGACAAGAGTTCGGAAAGGTTGGGAATCCTAATGCGTAAAGGCGTCCGAGGCTTGGATCGCCGTGGGCTTGAACTTCGCCAGCCTGTGCGCAGGCTTTCGGTATGCGAATTATCCGCTCACCCAAGGCCATGCAGCGTCAGGCGCTGCAGTGGCGGAGCCGGGGCCTCCGCGTCGGCTTTGTACCGACCATGGGGTACTTGCATGCCGGTCATTTGAGTTTGGTACACGAAGCACGGCGGCGGGTCGGGGCCGATGGGGTAGTGGTCGTCAGCATTTATGTGAATCCCACCCAGTTCGCACCGACCGAAGATTTGGCCAAGTACCCCAGAGACTTCGCTCGGGATTCCCAATTGTGCCGCGAGGCAGGGGTAGACGTAATTTTTGCGCCGACGGATGGCGATATGTATGCGGGGCGCGAGGACGGGAATTACTCCACTTATGTTGTCGAGGAAGGGTTGACGCAGGGTCTGGAGGGTTCTTCGCGTCCCACTCATTTCCGAGGCGTGACTACTGTCGTGGCGAAGCTCTTCAACTGCGTGTTGCCCGAGGTTTCGGTCTTCGGGGCCAAAGACTGGCAGCAGGCGGCCGTGATCCGGCGCATGGTGACAGACCTTCAGTTCCCGATCCGGATCGTGGTGGCGCCAACCACGCGTGAATCGGATGGCCTCGCGATGAGTTCGCGCAATCGATACCTGCAACCCGAGGAGCGGGTGCAAGCCACTGTCTTGTGGCGGTCCCAGAAATGGGTCCGTCAGGAGGTTCGGCGATTTGTGGACGGTGTTCCATCAACCCGGCTCCGTCAGGGAGTGGAAGCCTTGGTGGCCGAGTGTCCGGCCGCGCGTCTAGACTACATCGCCTTCGTCGATCCGGACACACTGCGCCCGGTGGACTTGGTCCGCCGAGGGCATCGCATCGTCTTGGCGGTCTTCGTCGGCAAGACGCGCCTCATCGACAACGGCGCGATCTGATTGGATCCGAGGTCCGATCGCCTAACGCAGCAGGTTGGCGATTTTTGGGCGGGTTGCCTTGAGTTGTTCGTAATCGAGTTTCAAGCCCGCGGGAGCGAGAACGGCCTGCAAGAAGTCGTAAAGACCTTTGACCTGATCGAAAGGCACTGAGACGGAATCTAGGGCCGTTTTTCCTGCCTTGTCTTTGGCCTGCTTGTCGGCGCCGTGAGCCAACAAGTGTTGCACGATTTCGGTGCGGCAGAAGAACGCGGCGACGAGGAGGGGGGTGGCCCCATCGTTGTTCCGGGCGTTCACATCGGCTCCCGCCTGAACCAAGGCTTGCACCGCCTCCAGGTGACCGAACACCGCGGCCGTGTGCAACGGGCTGCCCCCGCTGTCTGGCGCTTTTTCGTTCAAATTCGAGGTGGCCTTAATGTGCTGTTGGATGGCCTCCAGGTTTCCGGTTCGGGCCGCTTCTTGGATGCTGATGGCCGGCGGGGCCGATTTGCTGGCGCTAGGGGGCGTCGGCTTGCCGCACCCGGCCAGCAAGGTGAGCAACAACAGGGATGAGGCGAGTGTCTTCATGTTCATGGTCTCAAGTTCAACGGACGGAAAATGGGAATCCTGACAACGATTTCAGCGCGAGAGCGAGGATGGCTGGATTTGCGCCGAAGGCCCTCAGATGGCTTGGGATCATCGGGTCAGGGAACAGCAGGAGGAATCACCTCGATCTGGAAGAGTTCTAGTCCTGCAGGATGGGTGAGCGTGTGACAAAAAACCGATTCGACAGTGAGTTCGAAGGGGCGCGCCGGGAGCTTCTTCGACAGGTGTTTCAGGGAAGGGTCCAAAATGAAGTCGCGAATCGGAAGGGTTACGTCGAAGACCTCGCCAGCACCAAACTCGTGGGGGCTGCGGGCCGTCAGGAAGCGACCGGCAAATGCGCCGCTAGCATCCCGCAGGTGGACGCCGAAATAGACCGTGCGCGACACCCCCAGCCGCCCACGAACTCGCAAACGGCTGTCCGGATGAAGCGTGACGGGCGGGGCATCCCATGTGGAAACCCGCGTCGCGGCGGCGAAAATTGTCCACCCCAGTTGGGTGGTGAACGGGACGGCCAGCAACGCGGCGTCGCGGCCCGCGGCGGGCGGTAACCATTTGCCGAGCGTGCGTTCGGGTCCGAGCAGGAGGCGGCTAGTCCAGTGGTCGACCGGTGCCAGATCGGGCGCGACGGTGAACTCGTGGTCGGCGGCGGCTAAGACGCGATGTCGGGTGGGGACTTCGAGTTCGGAGCCGTCGCTGAGGCGTTTGACGCGAACCTTCCCCTCGCTGACGTCGAGACGGGTTGCGCTGGTATCCGTCTCGATCATGAACTGGGTTCCGAGCACCTCCATCATGGCAGAGGTCGTCTGAATAATTAGGGGCCGACTGGAGGGCTGGGGACGAACCTTGGCAGAGGCGGTCCCGGATTTAAGGTACAGCCGCTTCTGGCCCAGGTCGGAAAAAGTCAGCGTCGAGTTGCCGGTGATCGCCACGGTGGTGCCGTCATGGAACTGCAACTCGAACCATGAGAGCGGCTCGATGCCCTCGATGATGCCACCCTGCAGTTTCGTTCCGACCTGGAGATTCCGAACTACCTGGCCGCCATCGCCCGTCCATTGAATGGCCCCGTCCAATGCGGTGATGGTCGCTATTTCGCCACGGTGTTGGAATTTGAGAAACAGCAGGGCCGCGCTCAGTAAGATTGCGATCGAGGCGGCGACGGCCAGCACGGCGGTGAACCGTCTCGAAGGGGCCGGAAACCCAACGATACCCTTCTGCGCTGGTGCGGATGGGGTGTGCTCTTGCAATAAGGCCTGTCGTCCTAGGGCCTCACGTTCCACATCGGCAATCATCACTGCCTGTTCGGCCATTTCACGCAGGAACCGGCGGGCTTCGGGATCGTTGCGCAGCGAGGCCGCGACTTGGTCCGCTTCGGCTTCGGACAGCTGCCCATCCGCATGGCGCACCAGCCGTTCCTGGTTGAGATCGTGTGGGTTCATGGTGCTTCGGGTTTCAGATCGGGGCTGGAGCGTCCCAGCTTTCCATCGATGCAGAGCCGGAGGCTTTCGTGCAACCGGGAGACGCGCTTGTAAATCGCGTTGAGGCCTATGCCCAGGCTTCGGGCGACCTCTTCGCAATTGTGCCCATCGAAGTAGCGCAGCTTGAGAAGCCGACGGGATTCCGCAGGCAATGATTCCAAGCACTCGCGCAAGGCATCCATCCTGGGGCCTTCGTGTTGAACCACCTCCGACTGCCATTCCTGCTCCAGCAGTTCCAGGATCTCTGGATCCAGACTCGAAGTCTCGCGCCGGTGGCGTCGGAGCCAATCAATGCCCTCGCGGCGGGCAGTGATAAACGCCCACGAAAGAAGGGCGCTTCGGTCGTCAAAAGAGAGGTCTCGGGTCATGGCCTTCACCGCGACATTCTGAAAGATGTCCTCGGCCGTGTGCGTATTGCGGACCATGAGCCAGGCGGCTGCAGAAATGCGCACCCGCGCTTGCATAAGAGTTTGAAGGACCTCGTGCTCGGAAAGGGTCATGGGCGGGAAAGCGTGTCGACCGGACTTCTGTTGGAGTCCTTGGCCGGTTTCGCAGCCAGTTCGCGGAGATGCTGAGCCAATCGAGGTCTCTCCTGGCGGATGAAACTCAGATCCAAGTTCACGTCGGCCGATGCTGCGATGAAGCCGTAGAATTGTTCGAGGCCCGCGTTCCAGGCTCCTGAGACCACGTCGGCAGGCGATTCCTTACGGTGGTTGCGCTGGCTGAGGCGCGCCCCCTTTTCGATGAGAAATTTTACCAGTTCCGTTCGTCCAAGGAAGGCCGCCGTATGGAGCGGTGTGTTGCCGTCCCGATTGGCGGATGAAACGTCGGCACCGTGCTCAATGAGATAGCGGGCCAAGTCCAAGCGATCGTGCAGGGCGGCGACGCTCAGGGGCACCGCACCGCTTTTGGGATCCGGCTCATTCACGCCTGCGCCGTGGGCGATATGGCGTTGGACCGCATCCAGATCCCCGCGAGCGATGGCCGACGGCAGGAGGGCCGAAGGGCTGCCACGGGCGTCGTCCAGATGGCGGGCCAATGTGTCGGACGCGCTCTTGTTGTCTACGACATGAAAAATGAACTCGTTGCTGAAGAGTCCGTCTGGGTTTTGAACTTGGAGCAAATGGAGTCCGGGAATGGGCAGAGTGGTCAATTGAATGAAGACCGTCTCTTGGGGCTCCAAGGCCACGGAGCCCGTCACGCGTCGACCATCGACGAACAAACGGGCGTTCTCGCGGAAGTGGCGGCCGCTCAACTTCATGCGCGCATGGCCGGGGTACAGGATCGGAAACTCTTGGCGACCGCTTTGTTTTTGAATGGGACCTCGCGTCCACAGAGCGGGTTGCGGGTGGTCTGCGTCAACCTGAGTGCCGAGGCGAGCCGTGAATGTCCCGACGAAATGCCCCCCAGCCGCCATCGCGATCAAGTCGGAGCGTGAGAAGTTTTTCCCAGTGCGATTGCGATCGAGATAGCTTCCGGTTTTGGCGTTCCCTTGGAATTCGAGCGCCATCGGGGTCGCCTTGCCTTCGGTCATCCAGACTCCCTCGCCTTGAAGCACAACGCTCCCCTCCGCAGCTGCCTTTTCTAGAGAATCCAAGAGGCTCGCTGTGAACGCAGCGGAGGCGGTTCGCTGATCCAGGGTCACCTGCCGGGCAAAGGCTCCGGAGAAACCGGTGCTGCCCTCAAGGACCATGTTCCAGACCGGGTCGAAGCGTTTGCGAGCACCCCAAGCGAACTGCCAGATAGAGCGTTCGGGGGCGCCTCGTTCGGCGACGCTGCGGTAGAAGTCGAAGTCGATAATGTTGAGCCTGCCCTGAGGCAGGGTGAACCAGCGATCGTAGGCGCCGCGCCAAGT
>SXXZ01000190.1 GCA_005789375.1 Verrucomicrobiales bacterium
CAAAGTGGGGAGCCAAACGGGGTCTAGAACTCCGCTCGGGCTACCCCATTTATCTGGTCGATCCGTGCCTGATCGCTTCGGCGGGATCGTTGAGACCAGTCTCTCAGGCGGCCCGACGGCCCGACATCATGAAGTCTAGGTCGGTGCTCAGGCGGGACTTCATTTCGAGGCGTGAAACGATCGCATCGATCATCCCGTGCTTCATGAGGAACTCCGCCGTCTGGAAGTCCGGAGGTAGTTCTGACTGGGTGGTGGCCTCGACCACACGGCGGCCGGCGAAACCAATGGTCGCTCCCGGTTCTGCCACGATGAGGTCTCCCACACTGGCATAACTGGCCATGACGCCGGCAGTGGTGGGATCCGTCAGAACACTAATGTAAGGCAACCGCTGTTTGGCCAGGTACGCGAGTGCTCCGCACGTTTTAGCCATCTGCATCAAGCTGAACATACCCTCATACATGCGAGCTCCACCGCTGGTGGATACGATGATCAGGGGAATGCCTCGATCAGTGGCTGTCTCGATCAAACGGGTGAGTTTTTCTCCCACCACCGAGCCCATGGACCCGCCGAGAAACTGAAAATCCATGACCCCCAGAGCCACCCGGTGCGTGCCGAGCATGCCGACACCGGTGACCACGGCGTCTTTAAGCATGGACATCTTTTTTCGATAGGCGGCGAGCTTGGCCTCGTAACTGGCTGCTCCCGTGAACTTGAGAATGTCCACGCTTTCCATCGAAGCGTCCATTTCTTCGAAGGAGCAGGTTTCCACCATGGAATGGATGCGCTCCCGAGAACCGATCTTGAAGTGGTAGCTGCACTTCGGACAGACCTTGAGATTGCTGTCTAGGTCCTTGTCATAGATCAAACCCTCACATTTAGGGCACTTGCTCCACAAACCCTCGGGAATATCCCGCTTCTTGGACTTGGAGGTCAGCTTGGGCTTGGTGAGGAATGCAGTATCAGCGGCATCGTGGGTCGGAGGAGTGACTGCAGGCTCGACCGGATCGACTGGATCGACGCCGATCGCCTTTTTGCGGATGACTTTGGTGGCCATGAACGGGGAAACGCTCCTCAGGGAGGCGTTACTTCGGGGGATTTCCTACCACCGACTTGTGTGGAAAGCCAGCGCGAGTAACACCCGACGGATGGGTGGTCGAAACTTCAGCGCGCTCGTGTAAGACCCGGGGCCGACTTACACGGCGCCTTTGAGTCCCTGGGCGAGGGTGGCTGCTGTATTTTTCTAAGGTCACGTATTTATTCAGAGCGACCATCGGCCTTATTCGGCCTTATCGTCTCGGTAGCGGTCGTGGGGAGGTCTTTGAAAAACCCTGGGCCGCCATCCATTGATGAACCCTCTTTTTAAAGTCAAAGGCCTCATAGCCCTGCTCGGAGCCGTCGCCGCGTGGGCAGCCACTCCGGAGTGGCCCGAATGGCGTGGGCCAGGCGGGCAGGGGTATGCTTCCTCAAAAGCCCAACCGCCGACCCGATGGAGTGAGACCGAAGGCGTCGTCTGGAAGGCCTCGATTCCAGGCCGTGGTTGGTCCTCTCCGGTGATCGATGGTCAGCAGATTTGGCTCTCGACGGCCCATGAGACTGCTGCCAAAGCCGAGGACGTGAAACGGCGTTTGGGCGCCAACACCGCGGACCAACCGCTGGTCCTTTTGCAAAAGGTTGATTTGCACGCCCTTTGCGTAGACCGCAACACGGGCAAAATTTTGAGGGATATCCGCCTGTTTTCGGAGCAGGAGCCCCAATGGGTTCATGAACTCAACAGTTATGCCTCGCCAACTCCGGTCTTGGAATCGGGCCGCGCCTATTTCCACTTCGGCACCTTCGGCACCGCCTGTTTGGACACCCGATCCGGAAAGGTTCTCTGGACCAATACCAGCCTTCACATCATGCACGAGAATGGCCCCGGCAGTTCTCCGATTTTGTGGAAGGATCGGTTGATCTTCCACCTTGATGGCAGCGACAGCCAATCGATCGTGGCACTAGACACGGCAACCGGTCGATTGGCCTGGCAGACGCCTCGTTCCGGGGAATTGGCCGACAACCCGCAACTCAAAAAATCCTACGCCACACCGGCCATCATCAAGCTGGGAGGACGCGATCAATTAATCTCCCAGGGAGCCGATTGGCTGTATGGCTACGATCCGGCGAGCGGGCGCGAACTCTGGAAGATCCGCTACGGGCAATTGGGCTTCTCCCTCTCATCACGCGCTGTCTTTGGTGGCGGCACGATGTACCTCAGCACGGGCTTCATGAAGCCGGAGATTCACGCCATCCAACTGGATGCCCAGCCCCAGCCGGTTCACCGGTGGAAGTATTCGAAGGGAGCTCCGACCATGCCCTCGCTCTTGCTGGTGGGAAAGGAATTGTACTTTGTGTCGGACTCCGGAGGCTTCTTCACCTGCCTCGATGCCCGCACCGGGGCTGAACAATTTCGTGAGCGCTTGGGCGGCAATCACAACGCCTCGCCGCTGTACGCTGGAGGTCGGATCTACCTGCCCAGTCGCGAAGGAAGCGTGATGGTTATCGAGCCTGGGCGGCAATTTCATCCCGTCGCGACCAACACAGTGGCAGGCAAGATCATGGCCACGCCCGCGGTGGTGGGGCGATCGATCTTCATCCGGACCGACCATTCTCTGTACCGGATCGAATCCGCCAACCGATGAATCCGATGGACCCTTCAGGACACTTAGGTGAGCCATCCGAAGGCCAATTCCCTCAGGCCTTGCCCCCAGCCGAGGCTCAGGTCATCGCCGACACCCGTCTCTGGTTGGAGCGGGCCGTGATCGGCTTGAACCTTTGTCCCTTCGCCCGGGCAGAATACGTTCGGAATCGGATCGCCTTTCGAGTCACAGATGCCGCGACGCCGGAAGCCCTGTTGGGTGAATTGCAGGCCGCCCTGCTGGAGTTGCTGGCCACCGAGCCTTCGAAGATCGAGACCACATTACTCATTCACCCACGCGTGCTTCAGGAGTTTCTCGACTACAACGAGTTTCTGGGTGAGGCCGATGCGCTGCTCTCCCGAATGAACCTGGAGGGAGTCTTTCAGATCGCCAGCTTCCACCCCCGATATCAGTTCGCCGGTGAAGATCCTGCCGACATGAGTCATTTCACCAACCGCTCCCCCTTTCCGATGCTTCACCTTTTGCGAGAGGCCTCCGTCGAACGGGCCGTGAGCAGTGGCGAGGATGCCGCAACCATCGTCGCCCGGAACTTGGAGACCGTCCGCGGCCTGGGTTCAGAGGGGTGGAAACGACTCGGATTGGCCAACACTTCGGACGGCCACTGAATACGGATGGGAAAACCCTCTGGTGGTGGGCTGAGTCCCTTTAGTCAGTGGGATGCAGTCCATCGGGCCCAGTCCGTCTTGGGCCAATGTTGGGCTTTCCAAATAGAGCTTGCCCGGTATGTTGCCCGCTCCCGTAGCGGAGACGGATCGGACTCAAAAAGGTTCGACCGCTTCCCTTCGGTTCTGCACCACGATGGACGCCCCACACATTCGCAACTTCAGCATCATTGCCCACATCGATCACGGGAAGACCACCCTGTCAGACCGATTGCTCCAGACGACGGGGACTGTCGAAGATCGGACGCTCCAAGCCCAGCACTTGGATGCGATGGACTTGGAGAAGGAGCGGGGCATCACCATCAAAGCCCATCCGGTCACGATGTACTACGTGGCCAAGAATGGAGAACGCTATGAGCTGAACCTGATCGACACCCCTGGACATGTCGACTTTGCCTACGAGGTCAGCCGTTCCCTGAGTGCCTGCGAGGGAGCTCTGGTCATCATCGATGCGGCCCAAGGCGTGGAAGCTCAGACCGTGGCCAATGTGCATCTGGCCATGAAGCAGGGCCTGACGATCATTCCGATCATTAACAAGATCGATCTGCCGCATGCCAATATCCCGATGGCCAAGCAGCAGTTGGAGGAGATTTTGGCCATTCCAGCTGAGGACGCCATCTTAGCCAGTGCTAAGGAAGGCATTGGTATTTCAGACATTCTGGAAGCAATCGTTCATCGTTTGCCTGCACCGAAGCCGACCGAGGCAAAATCGTTCCAGGCGTTGATTTTCGACAGCTACTTCGACACTTACAAAGGTGTGGTGATCTTGGTCCGGGTGACCAACGGGGCCCTGAAGCCGGGCATGATGGTCAAGTTGCTGCACTCAGGGCGGACAGTTGAAATCAAGGAGGTTGGCTCCTTCAATCCCAAGCCGTACACCCGCGATGAATTGACGGTGGGCGAGACCGGCTACATCACGGCCAATATTAAGACCCCGCGCGAAGTGAAGGTGGGTGATACCATTACCGATCCGCGCAATCCGTCGACCGAGCTCCCTGGCTTTCAAGAGATTCATCCGATGGTGTTCTCGGGCATCTACCCGATTAACACGGCCGACTACGAGGGGCTTAAGGTCAGCATCGCCAAGCTGCAGTTGAACGACTCAGCCCTGACCTTCCAGACTGAAAGCTCGGCAGCGTTGGGTTTCGGACTCCGGTGCGGTTTCCTCGGACTTCTCCACATGGAGATCGTTCAGGAGCGCCTCCGCCGCGAGTTCGACATGGACATTATCGCCACCTACCCGAGCGTGGTGTATCAGGTCCACATGACCGATGGGACGGTCAAGCAGGTGGACAATCCCGCCTTCATGCCCGACGTCACCTACATCGAGACCGTCATGGAGCCCATCGTGAAGGCCTTCGTCATTACGCCGGGTGAGAACCTGGGCGACATCATGGGGCTGATTTCCGAGAAGCGCGGGTTCATTAAGAACACCGAAACCCTCGACACGCGGCGGGTGATGCTGACCTGCCGGATCCCGATGAACGAAATCCTCATCGACTTCCACGACCGCATCAAATCCATCACCCGAGGCTACGGGTCGATGGATTATGAACCGGATGGATTGGAAGCCAGTGACATGGTGAAACTGGACATGATGGTCAATGGAGAGGTGATGGAAGCCTTCTCCAGTCTGGTTCATCGATCCAAGGCGGAGGCCCGGGGGCGCAACTTGGCGGCCAAGCTCAAGGACGTCATTCCGAGGCAGCAGTTCCAGATCGCCATCCAGGCAGCCATTGGCAGCAAAATCGTTTCTCGTGAGTCGATCAGCGCCATGCGCAAGGACGTGACG
>SXXZ01000191.1 GCA_005789375.1 Verrucomicrobiales bacterium
GTGCAGTCGGCCGGATTTTAGGGTGACGGTGGGGGTCCGGAGCATTTGACCCGCCCGGGCCGTGGATCCGATGCGCCCGGAGTCGTTCTCGTTGCCCGGGGCGTTGGAGAGTCTATTCCAGAAGGCGTCTCGGCGGGCCGCGCCAAAGTTTAGGATTCGAGCGATGGGCTGCGATTCACTGGATCCGGGCACCAAAATTCCGGGAGCCAAAGGGCCGGATCCGAAGGCTTCTCCATCGGCTTTCCAAGGTTGGGCGCCGGGTCGCGTGTAATCGGCGATGATCCGCATCCCCAGGGGTTCAGTCAGCTCGGTCGCGGTCCCGTTCCCGCGGGCCTCGGCCTGGACCAGCGGGTGCAGCCGGGGCTGCTGGGGGGGGGTGGCCGACTGCAGTTCGGGGATCCAAGCCCGTGCTGCTGGGAGGAGCGTTTCCTTTTTCTGGAGGGCGGCCATCAGGGTGCCTGTTAGATGCTGGGCTGCGGGTCGCAGTACGACTCCAGCGCGGCGAGCCAAAGGCGGTAGGTGCCGGGTGCGGAGTTCCTGGAGTTGCCGGGCCATCCGCTGATTGTTTTCCATGGCCTCGAAACGCACCTGGCGGTAGTTCGACCCCAGAATAAACCCGGACAGCGCGTAGTAGTCTTGGCTGCGGATGGGGTCGAACTTGTGGTCATGGCATCGAGCACAGGCCACCGTCAGGCCGAGGAAAGACTTGGTGAAGACATCGATCTTGTTGTCGATGCGATCGCATTCGTCCTGACGAATATCTACCGGCGAATGCACTTCCTCCCCCAGGAAGGCCCAACCGGTGCCCAAGACCGATTCGTTGTGCTCAGTGCCCGGACGGAGTCGGGGCGGGGTGAGCAAATCCCCGGCGAGGTGTTCCTGCAGAAACCGGTCGTAGGGCACGTCTTGGTTGAAGGCGCGGACGAGGTAGTCGCGGTACTGCCAAGCGTTAGCAATGGCGTAGTCGGACTCATGGCCGCGGGACTCCGCGTAGCGCATCAAGTCCATCCAGTGGCGCGCCCAACGTTCGCCGAAGTGGGGGGAGGCAAGCAGTTGATCGACGGCGTGCTCGCGTTGGGTCGGACCGGCCTGGCGATCTAGGGCCTGCTGATCTTCGGGCCGGGGCGGGAGTCCGGTTACTGCGAAGCTGGCTCGTCGCAGCCAGACCGCATCGCTGACGGGTTCCGCCGGCCGCAGCCAGCGCTCTTCGAGGGGCTTTAGGATGAAATGATCGACGGGGTCCTTGGCCCACTGGGCTTGGCGAATCACTGGGATATCCTGCCGTTGGGGGGGCTCCCAGAGCCAAGCTTGTGCCTTGCGGCGGGCTTCCAGATCGAAGGGAACTTTCGTCGGAGCGTCCGCTGCCTCGCTGGCGGGCCACGGGGCACCGGCCGCCACCCAGCGCTCGAGATCCTGGCGGACCTGCTGGGCGAGTTGAGGGCGTTTAGGGGGCATCGCCGATTCGGCATCGGCGTGGTTCACGGCCCGGATCAACAGGCTGGCTTCCGGCTTTCCGGGAACAATGGCCGGACCGCTGTCCCCGCCCGCGATGAGACCCGCGCGCGAGTCGAGGCGGAGACCGCCCTGAAGTTTCTTAGCCGAGGCGCTGTGGCACTCGTGGCAATGCTCCACCAGCACTGGCCGGATCCGCTGCTCGAAAAATTCAAGACCGACTGAGGGATCGGTCGAAGGGCTTTGGCCCCAGACCACGCTTCCGATGAGGGTCGTGAGGGCAATGAGTGTGAGCAGTTTCATCCGAGAGAATGGTCGTGTAAGTTAGAGAAGCAGCGGTGCGGTGGGGAGGTCTTTCTCGGGGCCAAACTGTGTTTGGGTCTTGGTTATTTTTACCTTGGGCCCGGAGGCTGGAGGTTGGAGGGTCTTAAACACTTCCCATGAATGCTCATCGCTCACTCCATCGCTCCTGTGCCGCCTGGATCCTCGTCCTGGCATCTGTTTCTACCGGACTGGCCGAAGATAAAGCGGCCTCATCAATACGACACTCCTACCTCGTGATGGGCGGCAAGACGGCCATCATCGGCGAGGACGGTGCGGCCCGCTGGGAGTACCGAGGGGGGACTCGTGACGGCTTCGTTTTGCCCAATGGAAATGCAGTATTGGCCTGGTCGGATCGGGTCGAAGAAGTCACTCCGGCCAAGCAGGTGGTTTTCTCGTACACCCGCAATCCGGACAATTCCGAGATCGGAACCGTGCAGCGTTTGTACAACGGCAACACGCTGGTCACCGAGCTGGGGAAGCGGCCTCGGTTGCTTGAAGTCGACGGCCACGGGGCGATCGTTCATGAGACGCCGCTCCAGCCCGAGACCGAAAACGCCCACATGCAAACCCGCATGGCCCGACAACTGAAGAACGGCAATTACCTCGTGCCCCATCTGCTGGCCTTCGCCATCAAGGAGTACACGCCGGACGGAAAGGTCGTTGCCACGCTGCGGACCGACTTGGCCGAGCTGGGAGGCCGTCCGGCCGAGAACTGGCCGTTCACCGCCATCCGGTTGGACAGCGGCAACACGCTCGTGTCGCTCACGCATGGCAACAAGGTGGCCGAATTCACTCCGTTGGGTGCGATCGCTTGGAAGGTCACCAACGACGATGTCGGCGGCATTTTCAAAGACCCCTGCGGATCCCAGCGCCTGGCCAATGGAAACACCGTGGTCGGCAGCCATGCGGCCAATCAGGGCGTTTCCATGGTGGAGGTGAACCACGACCGCAAGATCGTTTGGACCAGCGATCATCCGCTAGCCGCTGGGGTTCATCACTTCCAGATACTCACGACCAATGGCCGGCGGGAACCGGGTGCGCCCATGAAGTGAGGGGCACAAGCCACGCCTAGTTCGGAGGCCTCCCGGAAGAGGAGTGCCACCGGAGGAGTTCCACCGGAGGACTAGATCGGCTGTCTCCAGCGGAGCCATCGTCACACTCTGGAGCACTGCAGGGTAGAGCAGGGTAGAGAGATTCCGGCCAAGGCTGCTATCTTGGCCCGCTGGGTCCGGAGGTTCGAGTGATGCGAACTTCCGGGCGGTAGGTGATGCGAACGAGCAAGTCGCCTCGGCCGCCGCGCGTCTTGGGCAAGCCTTCGCCGGAAATCCGAACCTCCTCGCCTCGCCCAACCCCGGCCGTGATCGTCACACGCAGGGAACCATTGAGGCCGCGGATGTTTTCGGACCCGCCCTTGGTGGCCCGCTCGTTGGTGATTCGCAGATCGCATCGAAGGTCGGAGCCCCGCACCTTGAATCGGGGATCCGGACGAGGTTTGACCCGAACCGTCACCACGCCTCCGCGGAAATAGCCTTCTCGGGCAATGCGAAAACGGGCACCCGGTGCCGTTCCGGGCGAAACCTCCAAAGAATAAGTCTCAGCCCCCTCTGGATTGGCGGGGTCTTGCACCCGGACCTCTAATCGG
Source organism: Verrucomicrobiales bacterium (assembly GCA_005789375.1). Next base: position 3,419 of record SXXZ01000191.1, read on the forward strand.
GTGCCGCGCAAAAACTCGTCGAGCTGCAAGTGGACGTCTTGAGCGAGGTTTTTCTGGATTCGAGCGGACCGGATCGGCTGTTTGTGGACTTCAGCCGAAGTAAGTTCCTGATCGTAGGCGTTTCGTTGATCGGGATCACTGAGGACCTCATGCGCTGCGTTGATCGCCTGGGTCCGCTCCAGAGAATCCACCGAACCACCGTTGAGGTCCGGGTGGTGTTGTTTGGCCAGCAGCCGGTAAGCGTTCCGGATATGCTCGGCGGTGCAGCGGCGGTGGAGACCCAGTGCCGCGTAGTGGTTTGGAAGAGGGGTCTGCAATGTCGGTGTCGTGGCAGGAGGCCCGTCCGTCGGCAAGCGTTCGGACGGGGCCCAATAGACGAAACCTTACTTCTTCTTGCCGGAATTCGCAGCCTTGGCGGCGACTTGGGATTTCTTCTTCTGGTCAGCGCTGGTGGCCTTGGCCTGTTTCTGGCCGGTCTTCTTACTGTTGTCCTTAGGTGAGCGGTCGCCCATGTGATTGGTGGAGTCGGAGGTTGGCTATATCTGCGGGATGGAAGTTTCCCCGCTGGATTCCGCAGCTTATGGTGTTGGGGTCTCCGTGTCACGCTGCACTCTACTTGGTTGCTATAAACTCTTCGACACGCAGGGCCCCAGCGTCGCAGAGCGTTCGACGACTGCGACGATCCCTCCTCGATCTCGGCTGAGACCGTTCGTGGCACTCAGAGCGGAGCGTCAAGCCCACTGACGCCCCCGCTCAGTTTTTGGCTGTTTGTCGGACCGGAGTTAGGGGCACGGGGAAGAAAATGACCTTCAGGCTCCCCGTGGCAGGATCGAAGACTCGGACGATCCCTTCGAACCCAGCCGAGTAGAGTCGCTGACCGTCGGGGGAAAATTTGAGAGCAAAAACCGCTCCTGCATGTCCCGACAGTGTGCTGCGCCTCTTGCCAGTGGCCGTCTCGTAGATCCGCACTTCAGAACCGGTGTTGCCGGCGGCCAAGAGAGAGCCATCGGGACTGAAGGCCACGGATTGTACCGGGCTGGGTTGGCGCTCGAACTCGCGCACCAAGTTTACATCGTTGTTTCCGGAAGTCCGGTCCTGGTTCTCCTTGGCTTTGTAAACGCGGAGGCCGCCCTGAGCCCCGCCATAGGCTGCCCACTCTTCGCGGGGATGCCGAGCCATGCAGTCGATGGGCTCGAGGAGTTTGTTGACGTCATCGATGAACTGCCCGCTCGAGGCGTCGATGAGCTTCATGGCCCGGTCCCGACTGGCACTCAGGAGTCGGGTTCCGTCGGCGACCCATGCGGTGCGGAATACCCAGTCGCCGTGGTTTTCGAACTTCATGAGTTCTTGGCCGTCGGAGATGCGCGTCACCCGGACGCTCTTATCGGCACCACCGGTGGCCACGCGGGTGGCGTCGGGGGACCAGGAAATGCCGAAGAGAGAGTCAGGTGTCCTTCGAAAACCTTGGATTTGACGTGCCTCGGGAACATTCCATATCTGAATTTCACCAAATCGGGCCGGGGCTCCGCCGCTGACGGCCAGCGATTTGCCATCCGGCGAAAAGGCCACCGACTCGATGCGCGGGGATTCACCCACGAGGCGGCTTGCAAGCTCCCAAGAGGCTGTGTCGATGAGCAAGACCTCATGGTAACCGGCCACCGCCAATCGAGCGCCATCCGGGGACACGTCCAGCGTGCTAATGACCGGGGGTTGGGTGTACGTGGGTGGTTCCTTCAGGCGTGTCGAATAGGCGTCAGCCGGGGTGTCATCCTTGGCTCCTTCTTGAATCCAGCGGGTAATGAGGGCTACCTCCTGCGCAGACAGGGCGTCGCCCTCCTTAGGCATTTCCGGTTCCTTGCCTGCGATGGATGTGATGAGTAGTGATTTAGCGGGATCACCGACTACGAGGTTCGCCCCGTGCTTCCCGTGCTTCATCAGGCCCGCAAACGTGGAGGTGTCCACCTCGCCCTTGAGTTTGTTGGGGTTGTGGCATCCGTTGCAGGAGCGTTTGAAGACCGGCGTCACATCGCGCCACCACGAGACCGATGTTTCTGCGGCGACAACTAAAGAATTTGAGACCAAGA
>SXXZ01000027.1 GCA_005789375.1 Verrucomicrobiales bacterium
ATTCCCACCACGGCTCCGAGCGAGAGCAATTGTCCGATTTCCGCGTCGATGCTTGCATAGAACGCTAGGGCCTCTGGTGCATCCGGCACGTACTTGTGCTGCATGAAATCAGTGGTGCTGAGGTAGAGGAAATCGGCTCGGCCGGCTTGGAGTAACTGTACTCCCGCCCTCAGAACGTACAACGAGGCGTCGCCCGAATAGATGGCCGGGGTTGGGCCAGACAGCGACTCCACACCCTCGATGCCGTGGGTGGCCAGTGCAGCGTCGCGCGCCTTTTCGGACGAAAAAGCGATGCCGCCCTTGCTAATCAGGCCGCTGGCGAAGATGTCCCGAAGTTTTTCTTTAGCCGTGACCACCGCCACCTTGCGCCCCGCCGATTGGGCTGCGGGGAACAACGTTGGCACCCGGAGAAAGCTCGATGAATTCATCATCACTTCCTGCCCGATGGAGGTGTCGTAGAAGAAATTGCCACCGATCCCATGGACCGACGGAGGCACGCCCGTGACGATCGAGCTATTGTTGACGTTGGTGAAGGTGGGCATAGCGGCCCGAGCCGACCCTCGCCACCCCTGGACGGCCAATCGCTGGGTCTGAGGCATTAAACCGCGGGCCATCGCAGCATCCAGATAGGCATCGGCAGAACCGTCGAGGCACAGCACCGCCACGGGTTGGGCCGGGGGGGTGTAAGTGCGTCCATTGACAGTGAAGGAATGGGCGGTCGGTTTCATTGTGCGCCGGATGATGCCTACAGTGGATCCCGGAGGGAATCCGAGAAGCTGTTCCGATTCTGCAACAAACCGATCCAATATGTTTGGATGTCCGGAAGTGGGGATGTTCTTGTCGATGCGGAACGACGGGAACACTGTCAACCCATGCTGGCTGCGTTGGAACTCCGACATGTTTCAAAGTCATTCGGGCGTTTTCACGCGGTCCAAGATCTCTCCCTGTCGGTTCCTGCGGGCTCGGTTTATGGTTTTTTGGGGCCCAATGGCGCGGGGAAAACCACCAGCTTGCGAATGATCTTGGGCATGCTCTCGCCCGACTCCGGTGAACTGTCGGTGCTTGGATCGCCCTCGGCGATGTCGGTTCGCAATCGGGTGGGGTACCTGCCTGAAGAAAAGGGTTTGTACCGCAAGATGACGGCCACCTCTGTCATCGCTTACTTCGCCACACTCAAAGGACTTTCCAGCGCCCGAGCCAATCAACGAGCTCGAGAGTTGTTGGGGCGATATGGACTAGGAGCTTTCGCGGACAAGAAGGTGGAAACCCTGTCCAAGGGCATGGGACAGAAAGTTCAGGTGCTCGCGTCGATTGCCCACGATCCCGAACTAGTCCTCTTCGATGAGCCGTTTTCCGGCCTTGATCCGGTCAACCAGGAGGTCTTGGAGGAAATTCTCATCGATCTCAAGGCTCGGGGTTGCACGATCCTCTTCTCTACCCATGTCATGTCCCATGCCGAGCGCCTCTGTGACCGACTCATCATCCTGGGTGGCGGGCGCGGGCTCTTCGAGGGCACCGTATCCGAGGCGCGTTCCCTGCTGCCCATCCGGATCACTCTGGAGACCGCGGAGGCCTCGCCCACGCTGGAAATTCTTCCCGGCGTGCACTCCATGGAGGCGCAAAGCAGCAATCGGTGGCGATTAGAGCTTGAGCCCGGGGCGTCCGCCTCGGCGGTGTTAGAGGCCTGCTTCGAACGATCGCTGCGGTTGCGGTGTTTCGATGTCCAAGATCCGGATCTCCACGAAGTCTTCGTCCATTTGGTAGGTCCGAGTGCCCGGGAGGCCGCTTTACGATGAGAAACGCCCTGTTGATTGCGGTTCGCGAATTCCTCGACAACACCCAGACCCGGGGTTTTTGGTTCGGAATTCTATTGGTTCCGTTGCTCTGGCTGATGGCCTCCCAGGTGCCGTTGATTCTGGCTCGCAAGGGGACTCCCACCCGCCACCTCGCTCTGATCGACGCGACGGCCGGAGAGCATTTATTCGACGTGGTCCTCCACCATCTGAAGACTGCTGAATCTCGCCGTGAATTGTTTCACTTCCGAGAATGGGTTGCACCGAGGTTGAAGTCTGGACAGGCCCTTCCGGCCGCAGATAAACAACCTCAAGCGTGGTCGAAGTTGCAGGAAGATTTAGGGCCGCTGATGAAAGTTGATGCAGGCCGGTTCGCGCCCCCAGCCCCGCTCAATCGTCTGGTGGCGCTACCCCCAGAGTTGGAGTGGCGCGGTCATCTTTCCGAGTTTGAGGGACGCCTTCGGGACTGGATGAGGGAGGAACGCCTTTTCAAGCCGGTTGGAGTCGATGAAGAAGTGCCGCTCTTCGCCGTCGCCATCCTGCAGGACGGACCGTCCTCCAATGCGCCGCCGATCTTGAGATTTTGGTCGGCCAATCAGGCGGACACTCAGTTGCAAGACCGCATCGTTGATGCGCTTTCGAGAAATTTTCGAAGTCGCGAGTACTCCCGGTTGGGAATGGACCCCTCTACCATCGCCCAAGTGGAGGCCTCTCAGGCGCAGTTAATGAGTTTCAATCCCCGTAAAGCTGAGGGAGAGGAGCAGGTAGGGATGGCGGATTTGCTCAGGCAATGGGCTCCCAGTGCGTTCGTGTACCTGCTGTGGATCGCCGTGTTCAGTATCTCTCAAATGCTGCTCAATTCACTGATCGAGGAACGCTCTAACCGGATCTTGGAAGTGTTGCTTTCCTCAGTGACACCGCTCGAGTTGATGACTGGAAAGTTGGTGGGTGTGGCGGCCGTAGGTGCCGTGATGACTCTGGGCTGGATCGGGTCGCTGGTGTTGATGACCTTTTGGACCCTGCACACGGCCGGGGCTGCGGCTTTGGCGGCTGATTCCATCGCCAACCGCTTGCCTCTGGAGTTGGCCACCTTGTTGTTGGATTCTTGGCTGCTGCCCGCGTTCGTTCTCTATTTTCTGCTGGGCTACCTTTTCTATGCTGCGGTAATTTTGGCTTTGGGAAGCACCTGCAATAATTTGAAGGAGGCTCAGAATTTCACCGGAGTCATTGCCTTGCTGATGATGGTTCCCTTGGTTTCGATCGCTTTCATACCCAAGGATCCCAATGGCCCGGTGGCGACGGTGTTGTCCTGGATACCGCCCTATACGCCGTTTGTGATGATGAACCGGGTCGCGGCCAACCCTCCATTGCGAGAGGTGATAGGGACTCTGGTTCTGTTGCTGCTTTCCGATGTTGCTGTCCTGTGGGGCTGCGCTCGCATGTTCAAG
>SXXZ01000192.1 GCA_005789375.1 Verrucomicrobiales bacterium
GGGACAGGCTCTTTTTCGAGAGGCACACCCATTGCATCCGCCCTCACTGAAACCACCGAAACTAGGGACAGGCTCTGAAGCGCTCTGAAGCGCCCTGAAACCAATGAAACGAGGGACAGGCTCCGAAGCGATGCGCCAGAGGACTCCGCGGAATCTTCGGGCGGGCTCAAAGAGGTGGAGCATTTTGTCTCGGTGGTGGATGCGTTTTGTTCAAAACGTCTCAGAACGAGGGTAAAACGGGGTTTAAAACCGATAATATAACGATAAACATAAGATTTATTTGAGCAAGCGGGCTGGCACTGCTTAAGCAGCAGGAGGGGCAAGAGCCTACTTGGGGCTCCAGTCAGCACTACAACCCAATAGCGAAAATGAAACCTATGACGCCCCCTCGTTCCGCCCTCCGCTTCGCTTCGCCGTTCTCGCCACTCTTTGATCGTGATTTGGAACGGTTGATTTCGGGCAGTTCTATTTGGCGAAGTCTCGATGGATGAGCCGATTGTAGATTCACGAGCGGCTCGGGAATCTATTGCATCTACCGGCTTTTGAATGAGAAGATTTCATCGTTTCCGCGATGACCCATGAAAAAAGTAGAAGCCATTATTAAGCCTTTCCGACTCGAGGATGTGAAATCTGCCCTTCAGGCCGCGGGTCTGGTGGGGATGACTGTTTCCGAGGTGAAGGGCTTCGGTCGGCAACGGGGCCATACGGAGATTTACCGAGGCTCGGAGTACACGGTGGACTTTCTTCCCAAGCTGAAGATCGAACTCGTGGTGTCCGACGCTTTGGTTCAGACGGCGGTGGACGCCATTATCCAAGCAGCCCGCACCGGCAAGATCGGTGATGGTAAGATTTTTGTTTCCTCGGTTGAGGAAGTCATCCGGATCCGAACCGAGGAGCGCGGAGAACAGGCTGTCTAATCGTAATTCCCGAATGAACTTGTTTCGCATGTTTGCGGCATTTTTGTCCGCGGCCCTCGTGTTGTTGCCCTCGACCTCCTTCGCCGCCGAGCCCGGGGTCGAGCAGCGTCTTGCAGATCTGGAGGCCTATGTCCGCAACTCTGCCCCGACCGGCCCTCTGCAGGGAGTTCCGGGTCCCGGTCACAATGGTTGGATGATGATGAGTGCGGGTCTAGTGCTGTTCATGAGTCTTCCGGGTCTGGCGCTATTTTATGGCGGGTTGGTGCGCCGCAAAAATGTCCTTTCGGTCATGGCGCAGTGCCTGGGATTGGCGGGTGTGGTGGGGGTGATGTGGTGGGCCTTTGGCTATTCGGTCAGTTTTGCCCCCGGGTCGCCTTGGCTTGGTGGTTTCCAATGGTCTGGGTTCTCTGGAGTCAATGCCGACCCCAATGCCGACTACGGCCCATGGGTCTCCCATAATGTCTTCGCCATCTATCAGATGATGTTCGCCATCATCACCCCGGCACTGATCGTGGGCGCCATCGCTGAGCGGATGCGATTCAGTGCTCTGCTGGTCTTTTGTATAGCTTGGATGATCATCGTCTATTTTCCGGTCACCCACATGATGTGGGGAGTTGGGGGATGGATGAACGGGCTCTGGAACGCCAAGGCCGCGATCCGGGCGATTGATTTTGCGGGAGGCATTGTCGTGCACATGACTTCTGGTTGGAGCGCCTTGGCACTTTGCCTGTTGCTCGGGCCTCGCCGAGGTTTTGGACGTGAACACATTCAACCGCACAGCATGGTCTTGTGCATGGTGGGGACAGGCATGCTGTGGTTTGGATGGTATGGGTTTAATGCCGGCAGCGCCGTCGCGGCAGACAAGATCGCCGCCAACGCCTTCACTGCTACTACCCTGAGTGCGCTGGCCGGCCTGCTCACCTGGGGCGCCCTGGAACGTGTGATCCGCGGACGTCCGTCGGTCTTGGGCCTTTGTTCTGGGGCGGTCGCCGGACTGGCTACCATCACGCCGGCCAGCGGTTTTGTGACCCCCACCGGGGCCATGATCATTGGTCTTTTGTCCGGGCTTTCCACGTTCTGGGCCTGCAGTTGGCTCAAGGCCCGTTTCCGCTACGACGATTCTCTCGATACTTTCGGGGTTCATGCCGTCGGTGGCACCGTCGGGACGGTAATGGCGGGCGTGCTGGCTACGTCCGATATCAACCCCAACCTCAAAGCCGAATGGATTCTACCGCTGGTGGGCCGATCTCTTTGGTGGGAACAAGTCAAAGCGGGCGGATTGGTTTTGGTCTTCTCAGTGGTCGTCACGGTTGTTCTCTATTTGGTGATCGATCGACTAATGGGATGCCGTGTCTCGGAGGATATCGAAGACCAGGGGCTCGACCTCGCCGAGCACGGCGAAGAGGGTTACACGCACTGAGCCAGACGCACTCAATTGGGTTAGTGGCGATCATGCCCGCAACCCGAGATGTGCGATTGAATCCAAGCCTGCGCCTCAGACCGGCAACGGCCAACGGAAGGTGGACTTCAAAGGAATAGTCCGACCGTTGGCCGAAGAGGCGCGAGCCGCAGTGATAATTTCGAGGACGTGGAGAGCCTGTTCTGGGGTGGCCAAGAGTTCACGGCCTGTCGCCAGGCATTCCGCCGCTAGGGCAGCTCCCTGTTGCCATATATATCCGCCGGGTTCGGTGCATTCCCGAACCAATTGGGGACGGTCCAGCGTGGCCCAATCCACGCCCTGCGGGGCCCAATCGTAACCGACCAGCCCTACGTAACCGCGACTGCCGGTGATCTGGATCGTGTGCCGTTTCTCACCACTGCCGTCATGCCCGTGGGGGTTGAAGTAGTTGAAGCCCGACTGAACATGCGAGAGGACGCCCTTGCCGTGGTCTAGCAGCACCATGGCGTTGTCCTCCTCGGTCACCTGAATTTTGCCCTTCTCGTGAATGGTCCGCTCTGGGGTGACGATGCTCAGGAGGGCCGTAACTCTTCGGACCGGTCCCAGCAGTCCAGTGAGGCTGGTGAGATTGTAAACAGCCAGATCCGGCAAGCTACCTCCGCCCTTTTCGTAGAAGAACGAAGACCAATTCGGCCCTTCGTGCCCGTAGAAGGCGTGTGCCGCGGCAATGCGCCCCAAATCGCCGGAGGCCACTTTACGGGCCATGAAGGCGAACTGGGGGCTTTGCACGGTGATTGGGGCTCCCCAGAGCCGGAGTTGACGCCGCAGGGCCAAACGCAGCAGTTGCTGTCCTGCCTCTAGGCTGTTGGCGATGGGCTTCTCGCTCCACACATGCTTGCCAGCCTGAAGGGCGCGTCGGTTGATGGCCTCATGGGCCTGCATGTCGGTGAGGTCGATGAGAAATTCGAAGGGTTCCCCGGACAGCATGGCGTCGATGCTCGGGTAGTGGTGGGGCACCTGATACGCTTCAGACTGTTTTCGGGCCCGTTCCGGCCGGATATCAGCGACACTGACTAGTTCAATAAACGGGCAACGCTTCAGGACCGGCAGGTACTGGTTGGAGACGCTGCCGCATCCGATGACTCCGGTCCGAATGCGACGGATTCCGGGCTCCGCAGCCTTCAGCGAGGAGTCCCAAGGAGCTAGCGCGAACGCTCCGGCAGTCAGGAGGGAAGCCTTAGCAAAGTCGCGACGGGAGATAGTGGCAGAGACGGGATGGGAAGGGTTCACGTGAGGTCGGGATATCTGTTGTTCGGATAGCCTCCAACCTCGGCTCCTGCAAGGTCAGATCGAAGGTACGGCTACACGAAGGGCGCCCGTGGGCACCGATCTTGGTCAATGATAGGGATCAACCCGATGGGCTCAGCGTCCTTTCATTGGCTTGTGTCCGGCCGCTTCCCACGCGGTGATGCCGCCGGAGAGGTTCAGGACCTTTTCGAACTTAAGGCTGTCCATCTGGCCGCAGGCTTTGGCGCTTCGGCCGCCCACGGCGCAATGGACGAGGTAGGTCTTGGACTTGTCCAAGCCAGCGAGCGTCTCGGCGAATTTGCCGCCGCGGATGTCCAAGTTGATCGCGCCCGGCATGTGGCCTTCGGCGTATTCTTCGGCGGTGCGAACATCTAGCACCACCATCTTGGCGTCTTTGCGTAAGGTCTCCCATTCAGCAACGTCCACGTTCCGGAACCGCTTGGTGGCGGGCGCCTCTGCCGCTGTTTTTGCAGCGGGTTTGTCCGCGGCGGTTGCCGGGAGGGACAGGCTGGCCATGGATGCGGCCAAGAGGCACAAGAGGGTCTTCATCGAAGGGTCGGTGAGGGTTTAAGTTTGCTCGAACCGCCGCTCAGGAAAGCTTCCAACCGGGGCGGTAGTCGTGATGGATCCAACGGTCGGCTTCAGGCACACCCCGGGCGCGCAGGTGTTTTGCGTCCCACTCAATGACCTTGCCGGTGCGGAAGGCGAGGTTGCCGAGTTGTCCGATTTCGGTCAGGTGGCAGCCGTAGGTCAACGGGGAGTCGGTCTTGCCGATGCCTTTGCAGGCGGCGATCCACTCTTCGTGATGGCCGATGGAATCCGGAATGGAGTGGGGCGGGGGAGTCGAACCGCGGAACTGTTCTTCGGGCAGCAAAACGTATCGACCGTAGTCGGCCAAGAGCATGCCCTTGTCGCCGACGAACAGTGTGCCACCTCCCCACTTGGAAAGGTCGGGAGCTCCAGGAACCTGGGGACGCTTGGAGCCGCTGTACCAGTGCATGCGCACCGCAGGAGCAGTGCCCCGGGCTGGGAAGTCGTAATGAACGATCATCCACGGGGGTGCACAGTGGGCATCGGGGGCGGGCCCCTCGGCTTGGATGCGCGTGGGCAGTGGCAGATTTAGCGCCCACACGCCCAGATCCATGTGATGGCAGCAGAAGTCCGATAGGGTGCCGCCTCCGAAATGCCACCAACGGCGCCAATTGAAATGCACCCACTCCGAGCTGTAGGGCATGGGTTGTACCGGCCCCAGCCAGAGGTCGAAGTCGATATTGGACGGAACGGGCTGCATTCCGGGCAGCGACTTGGTTTCCCAAACCGACCCGGTCCAGTGGTGCACTTCACGGACCGCTCCGATGGTGCCCGCGCGAATTAATTCCACCACGCGCCGGTAGTTAGAACCGGAGTGGATCTGGTTGCCGGTCTGGGTCACCAATCCAGAGCGTGTCACCTTCGCAGCCAGGGCACGGGCCTCAGAAATGGTGTGGGTGACAGGTTTTTCGCAATAGAGAGGACGCCCGGAAGCCAGCACCGCCGTGGCGATCACTGCATGGCTATGGTCGGGCGTGCTCACCACGATGCCGTCGAGATCGGTGCGGTCGAGCAGACGTCGGAAGTCGGCGTACTTGGCCGCGCCCGGGTGCTTGGCTACGGCCGCCCCGAGCCGATCTGAGTCGATGTCGCACAGCGCGACAATGTTCTGGCTGGAGACCCCCGCCAGGTTTTCTCCACCTCGTCCAGCCACTCCGATGACACCCAGGTTGAGCTTTGCGTTCGGGGACACCTTGCGGGCAATCCGCGGTGCATGGCAGCCAGCCGCGGCGGCGGCTCCGGCGATGGCGGCGGAACGAAGGAACTGACGTCGATTGAGAGACATGGTGAATTTCCTGGGGCTGCGGTTCAGTCGATACGGGAGAGCCTGATTACGGTTTGGGCGGCGGGAAGCTGGTCCAGCACTGTTCCATCTCTTCACGAGAAGGGACTTTCAATGGGCGTACGATGCGGAAGCCCAAGAACTGGGCATCGGTCAGGTACCACTTAGATTTGGGCAACTGAGGATCGCGCATCTTCCAACTCGCATCACTGGCACGCCGGGTCGCACTCCGAAGAGCATCGGGTTCGTCATCCCAAGAACCACCGCGGGCCACATGGGGATACTCGGCGGCACCCGGGGTATAGGGAACATCGCCCACCTTGGAATAATCTTCCACGTAGGCGTCGAGCACCCACTCGGCGACATTGCCATGCATGTCGTAAAGCCCCCAGGGATTCGGCTTTTTCTTGCCCACCAGTTGGTACTTCTCACCGGCGTTGGCGAAGTGCCACGCGTACTCGCCCAGCTTGGAGTCGTCGTCGCCGAAGGAGTACTTAGTGGTGGTGCCAGCTCGGCAGGCGTACTCCCACTCGGCCTCGGTGGCCAGGCGGTAGAAGTGCCCGGTCTTGGCGGTGAGCCACTTGCAGTACTTTACGGCTGCATAGTGGGTCATGGAGATGGCTGGGAAGTTTTCCTTGCCCATGCCGAAGCTCATCTCGACATACGGGGTCGTCGGACGAGACACGGCGTCGGATTCCTTGCCGATGTAGGGGTTGACTCCGGGCTGCGCGTTGGCCGGCAGTAACTCGGGCAACGCCAGCCAGAGTTCCCGTTCCATGCGCTCGGTGGGAACATTGGTTCCCTTTTCCAGAGAGGGGAACTGGAAGAGTTCGTACTCGTTCCAGGTGACTTCGGTTTTACCCATCCAGAACGGCTCGATCTTCACCTTGCGCTGCGGACCCTCGTCCGTCTTGCGCTTGCCCTCGGAGGCAGGGCTGCCCATCAGGAATTCGCCTGCGGGAATCGGCAGCATGTCGAATTTGACGTCCGATCCCACGATAGGGTCGCTGTACGGCTTCATGTCGGCGGCGCTGACCTCCTTGGACACCTGCACCACCCGGGCGTGGATCGCCGCGATCATGGCCTCGTTGTCGCGGGTCAGCAGGGAACTCGCTTCCTTCTGACTCAGGGTTACGCCGTCCGGCCATTCTGCGCCTTGTTCGATCCAGTTGCGGATTAGGTCGGTCTTAGATTTTGGCAGCGGTCCGCCCTTCTTGGCCGGCGGCATCAAGTCGTCGTGGTCGGCCGGCAGAATGGTGCTGGTGTAGATCGTAGAGGCTTCGGCGTCACCGCGCACGATGGTCTTGGAGGCGAAGAATTCAGCCTTGGAGTCCATCCGCAGGCCCCCCTTGGCGTTTCCTTCCTTGTGACAGGTGACGCAGTGGACTTCAAAGATCGGCTTCACCTCTTTGACGAAGTCTACCTTCTGCTTCTGGGAGAGACGGAGGTCTTCCGGCCATGCGGCACCCTCTTGGATCCAAGTCTTCAGGGTCTCTTGCTGCAGGGCACTGAGCCGGTCGCCCTTGGGTGGCATCAGGTCATCATGACCGTCGGGCAGAGTGGTCGTCGTATAGATCTTGCTCTTGGCCGGGTCGCCCGGGACCAAGGCCGTGCCACTCTCCCCCCCCTTGATGGTGTCGGCACGAGTCACCATGACGAGGTCCGCCTTGGGCTTTTCGGTGCCGTGGCACTTGAGGCAGTACACCTCGAGGAGGGGGCGGACCTGTTTCTTAAAGTCCACCGGGTTCGCCGCGTTGAGGATCAGTCCCGCGGTGAGGGTGGTGGTGATGGCGACGAATCGATTCATGCAGTTGTGTCGGAGGTGAGAATACCGCCGGGCCGGTTGCCGGTGTCAAATGCAGTGACGCCCCGGAAGCACGAAAGCTTCAACGGGGATTGCAGGTTTGTTCCACCGGGAAACCGATGGAAGCGGACGGAGTGAAGAGCTTCTACTATTGCCCTCCACCGATTTTAGGATCGAGCCAAGGGGTCGCTCCCCAGTACCAACGAGAACTCTTAAGCAGTTCGACGTGTCCCTCGCCAAAGGTGACCACGCTCTTGCCTGTGTGGCGCAGTTGGGGCCCGCCCCAGTTGGGATCGTCCGAGGTAACACAGCCGCTGCAAGGGGCGTCGTTGATGGGATCGTGTAGCACCCAGGCACCTGCTTTTTCTGGGGATTTTTCGGTCACGCATTTTAGCGGATCCTTTGCGTCTGAGCTCTTAGGCTTGCTGCCGCCGTCGGTGATCACCACGGTCGCCGAAGGGGAAGCCATGCCAGAATCCTTCACCGGAGGATAATCCTTCGCGTCCCAGACGTTGGGCCAATCGCACCCGCCGGCTTTGA
>SXXZ01000193.1 GCA_005789375.1 Verrucomicrobiales bacterium
ACAGGTCGTGCCCACCGCACGGTACGAGCCAAGACCGGTAGCCTGCGCGGCGTCCACGCACTGGGCGGCTATGTGATTACGGCCACCGGAGAAGAACTCGTCTTCGCGATCTACGCCAACCAAGCCCAAGGCGACCCTCTGGTGCGTACCCGGATAGACCGGTTCGTAGAAATTCTCGCCAGCACCCAAAACTCATCGACTCCAGCGCCCGCCTCCGCCCCACCGCCGCGTTGAGCGCCCCAGTCACCAGTCAAAGTACAAAGTGCACAGTACAGACTCTTGTCAGTGACGTTCCGGAATCCACTGAATCTTGTCGGTTTTCACGCCGTCGCTGACAAACCGATTCAGCAGATTCGTTCTGTTGCATATACTCTCGCTCCAGCTTCATGAATCCGAGGAATTTGCCGGGCGATCCTTCCGGTTGCGTTGTTCGAGGAAGAATCTCTTGAGAATGTGACGGCATTCCTCCTCGCGGACCCCCGGCGTAATTGCACTGCGGTGATTGAGAGTGGGAAACTGCAGGAGATTCATAGCTCCCCCGGCCGCGCCTCCCTTGGCGTCGGGGGCACCGAAGACCACACGCGCCAACCGGCAATGGACGATGGCCCCGGCACACATGGGACACGGTTCTTTGGTCACGTAGAGCGTGCAGTCGGTCAGACGCCAATCGCCGACGGCTTCCTGGGCCATGGTTAAGGCCAGCATCTCCGCGTGCGCGGTCGCATCCTTGAGGAGTTCTACCTGATTCCAAGCTCGCGCAATGACGCGGTGACCACGAACAATGACCACTCCCACAGGCACCTCTTGGGCCTCGTAGGCCTTGGCCGCCTGGCGCAGCGCTTCACCCATGAACACACGGTCGATTTCGGGATCCGGGATGTCCGGTTGGGAACGAGTTTCCATGGTCAGGCGCGACGTAAAGGGCTGCTCTGTTCCAAGGTCCAGGTGGAGCCTCCCTCTTCGTGACAGTAAGCGTGGGCTGCAAAGAACCCTCCGCGGTGACTCCAGAAGAGGGGCCAAATCTGTTCACGATCGGTCTCAGGCAAATCCAACATGGCCAATTCAGCACGACTGTAGAATCCAAAATCTCCCTCCCGATGCGGCGGCGGAACGCGTTGCAAGCGGGGCCTGACCTCAAAGAGAAACATCAGCCAGTGAGTCTGTCCCTGATACCCATATTCGCTAATAAGACCACTCAGGTGCAGGTCGGCCGGCGTGAGGGAAACGCCCGTCTCTTCCAGAGCCTCACGGCACGCGCAGGCGTAAGGTGATTCCCCAATGTCGGTCTTCAGTTTGCCTCCAGGTGGGCTGAAGAGCCCCCGGTTGGGATCCTGAGCCCGACGCAACAGGAGAATGTTGTCCCGCTCGTCAAAGCAGTACAGAAGCGTGGCAATTTTGTAAGGTAGCGGCACCGGGCTGACTAAAGCCCGAAATGGTCCTCAGGGAAAGGGCTCTGACAACGGGTTCAGGACGATCGCAGAGGGGGCCATTTTTTTCGCCGGAGCACTGTCTGATACAGCATTTTGAATGAGGCAACCCCCTCACTCGCCCGAAAATGAAATGCCCGAAGATCGATCAGCGGTAAACCGTGACCGCCAAGGCTGAAATCAAGGCGCCCCAGATAACACCGGAAACACCCAGCAGGCGCACCCGACCCTCAGATTGCGCGCACCACGCCAACCAATCCCTCACCCGCCACGGTGAAACAGCCACCCAGATGGCCAGACTCACCCACCCGTACATCCAGAGGGTCACCAAATACCTCCACGGGCTCGGGTGCCACCGTTGGACATCCAAGACCACATCCGCGACAAGACACAGCACAATGGCTAATCCCCGCACGGCCAAATAATCCCGGACGACAAAGCAACTGGCCACTCCGATGGCAATGACTCCCCCCAACAGGAATGGCCGGAATGCGGCAAAGTCTGAGATCTCTGAGTTCTGCAAGTTCTGTTCGAACCAGATGCTTCCCAAGAGCATTAGCATCACGCCCACGGCGGTATTCCGATGGAACCCCCGCATCCAGGCGGCACAGGAGGCCGGCTTGAATACAGGCCAAAGGTGGCCAAGAAAACAACCCAGGCCCAGCACCAGGGAGACTTGCGACAAGGTCAGCGATAGATTCATCGACGAATAAGCTCGGAGGATCAGGCAACTCTTACCTAAGCCGGAACGATTCAGTTGGAAGGACTTCTAACTGATTCGTTCCGGCCAAGGCGAGGGTAAAGAATCAAACCCGTCCACCTCCCGCACCGACGTAACCGTGGGATCTCGCGCGTGGCGGCAACCCAAAATCAACTCACAATAGAAAAACCGCGGACCGGCACCCATGAGACCCTGACGAATGCTCCAGCCAACACGGTGACGAAGCCGGAGCGATGCCATTGGGAGGAAGGTGATGTCATGCCGAATTCTTTCGTTAGATGGAGGCCAGAGCGAGGCGCCAGCCACACTGAAGCTCGCGCTTGAGGCCCGTAACGAGCGAACAGCGACGCTCTTGCGGAAGAAGGCGCAGCCAGCACGACCGATCCAACCGGATTACTTCGGATAAAGATTCTAGCCAGTCGGTACGCATGGATTGCTAACACCCCACCTCACCAACACTCCCCGATCCGTAGGCCTGAACCCAATGCTGCCTGACGGCATCACCACACTGATGCTCCATAGAGAGCAATCTCCCGACCGATAAGATTTTTTATAAAATTCAAAAAACAGCAGCAGGTTAGGAGCTTTCCGCACACATCAGCGTCAAATTTTTCCTAGTACTACGACCTCCCTTGACTTGAAGCCAACCGACTGAAGTCTCGCTATCGAAGGTTCACGCAATCGTAACGGTTCACCCAATCGCTTTTTAAACTTCCGGCATCGCCTGGTTGGCGAATCGTCAGAAACAAAAGCGTTTTGGGGTAGAACAGGATCCATCGGCTACTAACCCGGCCGGCGGTATCTGAAGCAAACCTTGTAACAACCATGAAACGCCAAATCCTAAAACTGACGGGAATGCTAGCGCTGATCTCCAGCGCGGCGCCGACCTTGACTGCGGACTACGCCTCCACGGTCTCCAACCTCAAGCCGGTCGCCTTCTGGCGCCTGAATGAGACCACGCAACCTCCCGCTGCTGACGTAGCGGTGAACGCCGGTTCCCTGGGCAACGCTGCCGTTGGTTACTATTTGGGGACAGCCCAGCACCCGGTTCCAGGCGCACTCAATGGCCGCACCGACAGCGCCGTGGGCTTCGATGCCACCGCCAACTCGGTGACCATGGTACCCTACATGCCGGAAATGAATCCCAAGGCCCCCTTCACGGTGGAAGCCTGGCTGAGCCCGAATATCGAGCACGCTGTGGGATCCGGA
Source organism: Verrucomicrobiales bacterium (assembly GCA_005789375.1). The sequence continues at coordinate 3,358 of SXXZ01000193.1, forward strand.
ACCCTGACTTGCGCCATCTCTAGCGGCCAATTTGCCGCCCCCCGCACCGGTTGGTTGATCTACCAATCTGAGAGCGGTTGGAACCTGCGCATGTACAACAACAACGGAACGGCCACCTCGGTGAACATCAGTGGTGGAACGGCTCCCGTGTCTGGCATGTGGTACCACGTGGCAGCGGTTTACGACGGTGCGACCGCCAAGTTGTTCGTCAACGGTGCCAAGGCGGCTGAAGCAGCCCAAACTAGCTATGTGCCCGGCCAATCAGGCGGTTTCGCTATTGGCGGCCGCGCGGACGGTTCCTTCTGGTGGAATGGTTCCGCCGATGAAGTGGCTCTCTACAGCAAGGCCCTGACCGCTGAAGAAGTGTCCGCTCACTACGCCAACGGCACGGCCACCAGCCCGAGCGCCACCTACCAGAGCCTCGTTCTGGCCCAGGCTCCCATCGCCTACTACCGACTGAACGAAGGAGCCTACACGGCACCGGCCAGTGTGCCTCCGGCCGCCAACACCGGAACGGCGGGCGCTGCCATCGCCGGTTCGTACAACCCAGGCATGAAGGCGGGCGCGGATGGCCCGAAGCCGCCGATTTACACCGGGCTCGAAGCCTCCAACGTCGGTGGCGGGTTCAATGGTGCGGCCGGCTACGTCGGCACTCCGTTCCAGATGAATGACCTGACCGAATTCACCATGATGGGCTGGGTCCAGCGCAGCGCCATCAAGAGCGGTCGTGGCGGCTACTTCGGCCAGAACGACCTGCTCGAGTTCGGCGACGCTGATGGCGGTGCCAACATCGAACTGTGGGTCAACGCCCGCGGCGGCAACATCAAGGCTGCTTATCCCTTCAGGGACAACGATTGGGGCCACTTCGCCGTCATCGGCAGCGCCACCTCCACCGTCCTGTATGCCAACGGCAAAGAAATCGGCCGTCTGAGTGGCCCGGTGGCCAGCTACGGCACCAGCAGCTTCAACTTCAATATCGGCGGAGGCGGCATCTTCAACGCGGCCGGCGACTACTTCAAAGGCAACATCGATGAAGTCGCGGTTTTCGATAAGGCGCTGAGTGCGGCCGACATCCAGTCGATCTACTTCTCGGCCAATGTGGCTCCGACCATCACCCAGCAACCGACCCTCCCGAGCCGCACGCTCTATGCGGGTTACTCGGTCAGCTTGACGGCTGCCGCCAGTGGCACCCCTCCGTTGACCTACCAGTGGCGCAAGGACGGCCAGAATCTGGCCGGCAAGACCTCGACCACCCTGTCGCTGACCGGCGTGACTGCAGCGGATGCAGGCGCCTATGACATCGTGGTGACGAGCACCTACGGCTCCACCAGCAGCACCCCGGTCGCCCTAGTGGTGACGCCTGCCGACGCGGTGGCTCCGACGCTCCAGTATGCCGCGGGCGTTTCCAGCTTCGACAAAGTGCGGATCTGGTTCTCAGAACCCTTGGATCCGACGACTGCTCAGCTGGCGGCCAACTACAAGATCGAGGGTCTCACCGTCACCGGGGCGGCCTTGAAGGCCCCGGCGGGCAGTATCGGCGACAACATCGTCGAACTGACGACCTCCAAGCAGACCGCCGGTCAGAGCTACAAGATCACGGTCACTGGCGTGAAGGATCAGATGGTTCCAGCCACCGCGATCGCCGCGAACTCGACGATCACCTTTGGCTCCTGGCAACTGGCTTCCGGCGCGCTGCGCTTCGAGCACTACGACAACCTCGCGACTGCCAGTGACGCCGCCATCACGGCCGCTCTGGATGACCCTCGCGTGATCGCCGGCACCCCAACGACGCTGGGCACCATCACGGGTCGCTTCGACACCCGCACGGTGTTCCCGGATGACAGCCATGAAAACTACATGGCCCGGATCAGCGGCTTCATCACCCCGACCGAGTCGGGCGACTACTACTTCTTCGTCGCCTCCGATGACGCTTCGCGCGTTTATCTTAGCGCGAACGAAACGATGCCCAACCCGGCCACGGACACGCCCATCGTCAATGAACCGGGCTGCTGCAAAGGCTTCCTGGAGCCCGAATCCGGATCACCGCACACCACGGCCGCCCCGATCAGCCTGCAGGCCGGCAAGAAGTACGCGATTCTGACGCTGCTCAAGGAAGGCGGCGGCGGCGACTGGCTCAAGGTGGCTTGGCGCAAGTCCACCGATACCACTGCGTCGGCCGCATTGGCCCCCATCGATGGCAAGTACCTGTCCACCTACGTGGATCCGAATGCCGAAGTGGAATTTACCAAGCAGCCGACCAATCAGGAGGGCGCCCTCTCCACTTCAGCGGTGACGTTCCTGACCCAGGCCTTCACCTCCAGCGACGGTGGTTTCACGGTCACCAACACCACCCCAGAGCCTCCGGGCCCCTGGGTGTATGACCCGGCCAATGGCGTTTGGTCGGCCGACGGTTCCGTGGACGGCTGCGGCGGCCCTTACAACTCGCGCCTGAATTCGGCGACCTACACGGTACCGGAGTCCCTGGCCGTGACCCTAAACTTCTCGCACCGCTATTCCTTCGAAGGTGACTTCTATGATGGCGGCCAAGTGCTCGTCAGCGTCAACGGCGGGGCCTTCACCGTGGTTCCGGGCGACAACTTCACAGCCAATGGCTATGCCAACAGCGTGATCGTGGGCAGCGGCGTCCTCAAGGGCCTGCGTGCCTTCAATGCCGATTCCGCAGGCTATGCGGCTGGCAGCTTCATCACCAGCTCCGCGATCCTTGGCACCTTTACCAAGGGCGACAAGATTGTGGTCCAGTTCCTGGGCGGCTGGGATGACTGCTCCAAGGCCAGCACCCCGAGCTGGCAAATTAAGGAAGTTAAACTGGCTGTCAGCTCGCCGCCCACCGCGGTGACCTTCGACGGCACCGCCAAGGTGACCCGCCAGGGTGTAGCCACCTCGTTCAGCTACCAATGGCAGCGCAACGACGGCTCGGGCTTCGTGGACATCGCCAACGCGACCGGCACCTCGTACCGGTTCTTCCCGACCACCCCCTCGGACATTTCCGCAACCTACCGTATGTTGGCGGGTGTCCCGGGCAAGATGGTCTCCAGCGCCGACGTGAAGGTCACTCCTCCGCGCCCGACGCTCTCGCTCAGCCGCACCGCCGACGTGATCACGGTCACCTTCACGGGCAGCCTGCAGTCGTCCACCTCGCTCACCGGGCCGTTCTCCAACGTGAGCGGCGCAACGAGCCCCTACGCGGTGCCCGCCCCAACCGGCGGCAGCTTGTTCTTCCGCAGCATCAAGTGATCTAGCGGAGACGGTTTCTTACAGCCCGGGAAGGTTCGCCTTCCCGGGCTTTTTTGTTACCGATCTCGGACCCCGCACACGTTCCCTCAGGCTGAAGCGCTTCTCCAGAACCACACGACTCCGATGAGACCCGCCTCGATTCGCTGGGAGCCGGGGAAGGCCCCAAGCTTGGAAGCCTCATTCCCAAGCCCACCGATACCCCAACCTGTGGACTCCGAGTTGCCGACCGGATCCGGTGAAGCCACTCTAAGTGCCACGTCATGACGACCCTATCCTCTGAGCAACTCCTCGGTGCCCTGAATTGGCGCTACGCCACCAAGAAATTCAACGCGGCGGCCACGATACCCACCGACCTATGGAAGACTCTGGAATCAGCCCTCGTCCTGGCTCCATCCAGCTTTGGCCTGCAGCCATGGAAATTTGTGGTGGTCACCGATCCCCAGGTCAAAGCCCAGCTGGTGCCCCATTCTTGGGGACAATCCCAACCGGCCGACTGCTCTCACATGGTGGTTTTTGCGCTCAAGACCGCTCTGGATCAGGCGCATGTCGACCAATTTCTGGCCCGTCAAATTGAAGTCCGTGGCGGATCGTTGGAGGCCTTGGCTGGCTACCGCGGCATGATGCTGGGAAGCCTTCAGAAAGCGACCGATGCGGGCTACCTCGACGTCTGGCAAACCCATCAGCTCTACATCGCGCTGGGGCAGTTCATGACGGCTGCGGCCTTGCTGGGTGTGGATACTTGCCCGATGGAAGGCATCGCTCCGGTGGAATACGACCGGATCTTGGGGCTCACCGGTTCCGGCTACAAAACCGTGGTCGCCTGTGCAGCGGGTTATCGCGCGGATGACGACAAGTATGCGTCCCTGAAGAAGGTCCGCTTTCCCGCCTCCGAGGTGGTGAAGCACGTCTGAGTGTCGACCGGGCAAAGCCGGTGACCCTCCGCCCACGCCGGAAGGTCACCGCTGCGGCTTCGGCTTTGGCCGCGCCCGCCGACCTTCCTGGGCCCTTTCTTGTCCGTCCCGCCCCTCTGGACCGCATTGAGCGATGGAGTGCCCTGGCCCGTAAGCAGCGACGCAGCTCTCAACAGCAAACTCAAACACCGTCGATCAAATACCGGCGACCCAGGGAAATCACGGCTGGCGGCGACGCGGGCGGCTTGAGTTCTCTCTGTCGGCACCACCGCCTTTTCCGGAGGGTAACGAGTAAGTCTCCGAAGCGGTTTGACCGTCTCCGTCGGCCCAATCGAAGGTCACGGTCTGGTTGGTGTTCAGGCGGTATCGAAGGTGATGGGTCTGGGTGGCGGTCTTCACCTCGAGATGAAAGTGGTTCGACGCGACTCGATCAAATCCCGTGATCCGGGCTCCGCGCCACGGCTGCAGCGCAGGCCGCACCGGCTCGGCTCGGGGTTGCGGGTCCACCTGTCCCTCTCGCTCAACCACCTCGCCGTGGAATCCGCCATTGAGATACGGATACTTCCGGGTGGCATGATAGTGGTAGCCCAGGGCCGGCGTGCTGTGGCCGTTGAAGGCATCCAGCGATCCCACCGGGGACCCATCCGGTTCGGTGAAGCCGTAAATCCAATAGCCGTCGAGGGCAACGGCAATGGGTTGCCTCGGACCCACCCGCTCCTGCAAGTGAGTTGGAGCGATGTGGTAATGATAATCGTCGGCGCGGCCGCAGTGTCCGCCGAATTCGTCGAGTTCGCCGGCCAGGAAGGTGTCGGTGCGACCGTCGTTCTTGATCGGGTTGAAGATCGGCACGCCGTTGACCGCCATCGCGATGGCCCCGCGAAAGAAATGATCCTTGGCCGACAAGGGCTGAGTGGCCGGCACCGGAAAACGGGGAATCCTCCACGCATTGGCTCCCACATAAGGCTGCGGCAGCGGCACCTGCTGTTGCCAGGCAGTGATGCCTACCATCATGCGGTGATCGGGCATGCCGTCGCTCTCCACGATCCACTGGGTGGCGTTGGTGGTGGCCCGGACGTTCGGACCGAATCGGCTGAACAATCCCAGACGCTGGGCCGTTGCATCGGCTACTTTGAGGGGCAATCGAGCCGGACGAGGGGAACTGCTGTGTGGACGCACGTTCCCGTGGAGGGGCTCGACATCGGAAAGGTCATGAGCCCTGAGGTCCGTTCCACCGACCAGCAGGGTCAGCAACGCAGTGAGGCAATGGAGTGGTTTCATGGAGAACAAAACGAAGCAGGTTCGGCAACGACGCGGAAGAATCTCATTCAATGCAACATCGCGGATCCCTCGTTCTTTTCGATTAGGCAGGAAGTCCGGAAAATCGCCGATCCCGCTCAACTCTTTTTCCGAGGACGTTCGAGCCGTCGAGGCGATACACGGTGTTGGAATTGCTGCCCAGTTCGACGTTCAACCCATGCCAGATTCTCGATAGAGGGAATGGGGCTCCCCGCCTTGGATCCAAACTAAGTCATTCCCGACATCCGACCGGAAGCCAATCCTCATCCCAACGGCGCAACCCCTGCGGAAACAGCAAGTTGTGCCGTATTTTTCGTGCCCCACACTTCTGCGTGGCAAGACCCCTAAGACCACCGCCACCATCCGATCCAAGAATGCGTGGACACGTGGCCATTGTAGGGGGCGGAGTCATCGGGCTGAGCACAGCTTATTACTGTGCCAAGGCCGGTTACTCGGTGACGGTCATTGATCGAAATCCGCCGGCCCGCAACGGCTGCTCTTTCGGCAACGCTGGCATGGTGGTGCCCAGCCATTTCATCCCGTTGGCCGCGCCAGGCATGGTCGCCTTAGGCCTCAAGTGGATGTGGAATCCGGAATCCCCGTTCTACATCCGCCCCCGCTTCGACCCGCAACTCTTCGAGTGGGGATGGCGTTTCTGGCGAGCCAGCACGGCCGAACGGGTCCAGAAGGCCGCGCCGCTGCTGCGGGATATTAGTCTAGCCAGCCGGGCGGCTTTCGAAGAATTGGCGGCCCTACCCCACTTCGATTTCGGACTCGTGAAAAAGGGCCTGCTCATGCTGTGCCGCAGCCAGCACGCCCTCGACGAAGAAGCCCACACCGCGACCCAATCACGCGCTTTGGGTATCCCAGCCGATGTGCTCGATGCCCGGCAAACCGCGGCTCTGGACCCAGCG
>SXXZ01000194.1 GCA_005789375.1 Verrucomicrobiales bacterium
AAGCCTGAAACCGGCCGTGGCGGTCGTGGCCCGGGCATCGAAGTGCCTCGGATCGGCGTGCCCGAAAAGGTGTTCACCACCTTGCCCCAGTCCTTGCAGGACCAGATCTCCAAGTACCGTGAGCAGTCCAAGGGATTCATTGATGCACAGCGGGAAGTAGCCAAGACGCTGAGCACCGCCACCCAGGAGCAGCGCAACACCGTTCGTGAGCAGCTCAAGGCCAATCGCGACAAGTTCCTGACTGACACACAGCAGGTGCGCACCGAAATCCGCGACCAACTGAAAGACCTCGGCGTCTCGGTCCGCGAGAACAAGCCCACCGATGGCGGTGGTTCAGGCGGCGGCAAGGGCCCCGGCCGTCCCCGCGGCTGATTTCCGCAAGCCCATTTCCGCGGTGGTTTTCCACCTGGCGAAACGACTTTGAAAGTTAAGGCAAGGCAGGTGAATCGCAGGTTGCGGCTCGCCTGCCTTTTTCGTGTCCGGCACTCTCATGGAGACTGATCCGTTGCATTTTCGCATGACGACCCCGACTCACCACCGCACCCAAATGAAAGCCTGCCCGTGGGCAAGACTTTTGGCTGGGTTCTGGGTCTGGATCTTCCTGGTGGGAGGAAACCTCGTCGGTGGTCAGCAAGTGTTGGGTCCCCTGCATCCGCGAGATCTCGAGGGTGAGTGGGAGATTCCGGTGTGGACCACCACGGTGAGCTTGCGCAGCTCGGGCGGGTGGCGGGACAACGCTCTCCTTTCGGGCACCAACGCCCAAGAAACCCCGTTCGCTGGCTATGGGTTCGAGGCCTTTTTGATGCGCATGCCCATCGACGCCCATCGATGGACCTTGTTTGTCGGTGGTGAAGAACGTCGGTACCTCAAGACGGTGGATTCTGGCCTCGTGGGCCAGCCGGTGAGTGGCGATGCCTGGGTTTCAACTTATGGCGAGTATCGGTACCAAACTCCGTCTGGATGGAGCCCTGGCCTTGTGGGTCAGCACCTCTACGCCAATCAGGTTTTCGATGCCTCGACGTTGGCTGACGGTCAGGGTTCAGTGCGTACCAAGGTCCATTCCCTGACCGCCCAACCCTCCGTTCGATGGTCCCGGGGCCGCGGATTCCGTTGGGAGGTGGGCTACAGTTGGCAGCGCCAAAACTTCAATGCCCCGATTGATGGATTCTGGCAGACAGGGCCGCGCTCCGTGATCGCCTGGGATTATGCCGAGGGATCGGCGCTCGAAGCCACCGTCCGCTACGAAAACCGGCCTTATGATTCCCGGCCTGCTGCCAATCTTCTGGGCATTCCCGAGCCTGACACGGTGGCGCGGTTCACCCAGATCAACGCCGATTTGGCGTGGAAACATCAGTGGTCGGACAAACCCAAACTCCGTTCCACGGTGCGCCTCTTCCAAATGCTGAACCGCGATGAGGCCGTGGGTGTCTATGATTTCAATCGCTGGGGAGTGGCTGGAACCCTGCGTTGGGAAGGAGTCCGTTGGGGGACCTTGTTGGGAGCGCGCTGGAGCCAATGGGACTACCAGCGTCAGTTCATTTCGCCGGCCCCGGAAGACCTCTTCAAGTACCGCCACACCCAGGATGTGGAAACCACTGCCCGCGTGTTCCGAAAAGTGGGCCGCCACGCGACGGTGTTTGCCGAGTACTTGTTCGAGCGGCAGAATTCCAACGTGCTGCTCTACACATACTCCTCCCACACGGCCACCGGGGGATTGGAATGGGAATTCTGAAATCCAACCGGCTCCAATATGGAATGCATGGGCCCACGCTCGCGGCGGTAGCGGTGGCCTTGGTTGTGTTGTTGGTGACGGTTCTCGGCACGCGCCTCCAGCTGCGCCGGGAACTTCGAGCGGGTTTGGCCGAACGGGAAGCGCGTGGTGTGGCGGCCTTGTTCCAGGGACGTTTTGCTGCTCTGCGCGCCGAGGGAGTAGATGACCCGCTCTTGGCTGCCGTCGAAGTGGCCACGTTGCCGCAGTTGGCCTATGTCCAACGGATTACGGTCTTCGACGCCCGCGGCGGATTGCCCTCAAGAATCTACGGCGAGGAGTCTGTTCCGCAGCCGGATTCCTCGCAGTTGGAGCGCTTGATTGCTGGAGAAGTCCTTCCGGAATTCCGGGTTCAGGCCGATGGCAAATCCGCCGTCCTGCGGATGCACATCCCTCTCCCGGATTCCACGGCCCCGTCGCTGGCCGGCATTTTGGGTGTGGAGGTCGCGGGTTCGGGATTATTGGAAGAGTATGCCCAACTCGACCGCAGTCTCTGGCGACAAGGGTTCGTCACCTTGCTGCTGTCCGGCAGCGCCTTGGCGGTGGCCATTACGATCGCCTTTTCACGGTTGGCCCGCGCCAATCAAGTTTTGTTCGATCGCAGTGAGAGATTGGTTCGGGCCAATCGAGAGTTGATGGTGGCCACCAAGACCGGAGCGATGGGAGCCGTGGCTTCTCACTTGGTGCATGGACTGCGCAATCCCCTGGCGGGCCTTCAAGGGTTTCTGGCCAGCCTCGGAGACCAGCCCGTGGCGGCCGATGATCGAGCTGAAGCCCTGGTCACCCTCCGCCGCATGCGAGCTCTCATAGATGGAGTGGTGCGAGTTCTCCGGGACTCCGGTGGCGTCTCCGAGTTTGAGATTGAGATGAGTGAACTGCTGCCCCGGGTCTTGCAGCGGCTAGATCCGGCGGCCCGGGCGCGGGGTGTTCGGAGCGTTTTGCAAAGTCATTCCCATCGTCGGCTTCACAACCGAGAGGCCAACATCCTCTTGCTGGTGGTGGAGAATTTGGTCAGCAATGCGCTGGAGGCGGCGCCGGATCATTCTGAGGTGCGGATTGCCTCGGTCGATGGCTCCGATGGCAGTTTGATGGTGCGCGTCACCGATGCCGGAACGGGGATCGCACCGTCCGTGCGGGAACACCTCTTCGAGCCCACGGTGTCCACCAAGCCGGGCGGCAGCGGCTTAGGCTTGGCCATCACCCGACAACTGGCCCTAAGCATCGGCGGTGACGTCTCACTGGAGTCCACCGGATCGGATGGATCGACCTTTGTTGTGCGTTTCCCGCCTCCGGAGCAAGTCTCTGTGACAGATGCCTGAAATTGATCCGAGCACATTGTACAACCGCTCCTGAACGCCTATAGAAACGCAATGAACACCCTCGTCCGCGGCAGCAAGGAGGCCTGTGTCTTTGGACCAACGGGTTGGTGGTGGGGCTTGCCTCTTTGCTTGCTGATCTTGATAGGTGCCGTGGCCGGATCGCCCAAGGCCAACGCCCAAGGCACCAATTTGAGCTGGCGCTGGTCCAACCCCGTTCCCTTCGGCAATTCCATCACCGATTTGGCGTGGCGCACCAATCGCCTGTACCTCGCCGTGGGAGATCGTGGCGCACTGTGGGTGGCGGACGCTCTGCCGGACTGGCGTCGGGTGAAAACCGGAACCTCGGTCGCGTTGCGTGGAGCCACCTATCTGGGAGATCGGGCGATCGTGGTGGGCGAGTCAGGGACGATCCTCTGGTCTGATGAGGAAGTGTTTCAGGCAGCTGTTTCGGGCAAGACCCAGTGGCTGGAAAGTGTGGCCGCTTCATCCAATCGGGTCGTGGCCGTAGGCGACGGCGGGACGGTGCTCGTCAGCACCAATGGGGTCGAATGGATGGCCGCCTCTGTTGGTAAAACCAACAACCTCACCAGTGTGACCTATGCCTCGGGCGTTTTTGTGGCCGTGGGCGACGCCGCCTTTGTGGCCAGCAGCGCCGATGGCCTGAGCTGGACCGTGCGTAACACCGGCAAGTCGGGATTCAATTGGTACCGCGTGGCCCCGGTGTCCACCGGTGTCATGGTCGTAGGTGATGCAGGCAATTACGCGATCAGCCGCACGCCCCAACTGCTCCAATGGGATGCTGGCCGGATCAGCACCACCAACGCCCTGACGGCCGTGTTAGCCATTGGCAACGAGCGGTTGGTGGCCGGTTCTGGGGAATTGCGTTTCGGCGTCAGCCTCTTCGGTAATTGGGTCTGGTCGTCCGAGGCCAATTCCCTCCGAGCCAATCCGGCTCCGCTGGTGACCTATCAATGTTTGTTGTGGGACGGGCAGCAGGTGGTGGCCGGAACGCGCAATGGCCTGATTGTCACCGGGACGCGGTCTTCCACCTTGGCCGGATTCAACTGGAGCTACACCGAACCCACCGGCATTGCCGCCATCTGGGACTCCATGGTTCTCACCGTCCCTGGCACCAATGTGAGTGTCGCATTCACTAGCGCAGT
>SXXZ01000195.1 GCA_005789375.1 Verrucomicrobiales bacterium
ATGGACTGTCTGGGTGAGGGGCTTCTGACAGTAGATGTGCTTGCCCAGGCGCATGGCTGTGGCGGCGGCGATGCCGTGAACGTGGTCGGGCGTCGAGATGGTGACCGCGTCGATCGATTTGCCGATCTGGTCGAACATCTTTCGGAAGTCTTGGAACTGCTGAGCCTTCGGGTCCTTCTGACCCTTCTGGGCGAGGGTGTTCCGGTCGACGTCGCACAAGCCGACGATGGTGCCGCCACAGCGTGCGGCGTCGTCGGTGTCGCTCGACCCTTTTCCGCCCACGCCGATACAACCGATCTGGATCCGTTCATTGGCACCGAGCACCGAGCCCACATACGGAAAGGCGAAGGCAGCGGCGGTGGCAGCGGCACTGCGGCTTAGAAAGCGGCGGCGGTTGAGACCGGTGAGCGTGGTCAGGGGCAATGGGTTCATGGGAGTCTCTAATGCGGTAACAGGCCGGACTCCACGAGTCAATGCAGGCCCCGTTGCATCCTCAGGATCGAATGACGAGTGAGCTTGGCACTCTGCAGCCGTGGTGCCGGTTGCGTGGAGCGCCTCGGGAGCCCGCGACCCAACGATCGGTTCGCTTGGTCGCCGTTTTAAGCTCTCAGGGAGGTAGAACGGGCGCTTGACCGGCTTGTCCGGCGGTTCGTAGTGTCCCGCCTCTTTGCCGGAATGCGACTTTGCGTCCCGGCTTCATCCCTATCGCAGCAAGAAGCACATGAACGTTTCCGTCGAGAATTTGGGTCCGTGCAAGAAGCTCCTCCGCATCGAGGTGCCCGTCGAGCAAGTCAACGCCGCCTTTGACACCGTGACCGCCAGCTTTCAGAAGCAGGCTCAGTTGCCTGGTTTCCGGCCCGGCAAGGCTCCCAAGCACATGATCGTCAAATCGTACGAGAGTCAGATCAACGACGAGGTTCGCAAGAAGCTCTTCGGTGACTCTTACGCCGCCGCGTCGAGTCAGGAAAAGTTGCGCGTCCTCGCCACCCTCGATGTCGAGGAGCTGACTTTCGGTCGTGGATTGCCTTTTTCCTACACGGCGACGCTGGAGAACGCTCCGGAGTTCGAGGTGCCTGAATACAAGGGTCTCAAGGCTCAACGTCCGGTGGCTCAACCCACCGAAGCGGACGTGGAGCGCGCTCTGAACATTCTGCGTGAGCAGCAGGTTCGCTACAACGATGTCGCCCGGGCTCTTCAGGTCGATGACATCGCCGTGGTGAACTACAAGGGGACCCTCGACGGCAAGCCCTTGACCGACGAATTTCCTACGGCCCGTGGCCTGACCGAGAAACAGAATTTCTGGGTCCAGGTGAAGGAAGAGTCCTTCATCCCCGGCTTCACTACTCCGCTGGTCGGCGCTAGCGCTGGCGACAAGCGCACGGTGCCGCTGACCTTGCCGGCCGACTTTGTGATCGCCGGGCTTTCCGGCAAGAACGTGGTCTATGAGCTTGAGGTTGTCGGCGTTAAGGAAAAGGTGCTCCCTGCGTTGGACGAAGAGTTTGCAAAGGGTTTTGGTGCCGAAGATTTAGCCAAGCTGACCGAGGGCATTCGTCAGGATCTGAAGAACGAGCTGGAGTTCCGCGGTCGTAAGGCGCTGCGCGATCAGTTGCTTAAGGTGCTGTTGGATTCTGTCACCTTTGATCTGCCGGAGAGCGTGGTCGTCAATGAGACTCGCAATGTGGTGTACAACATCGTCAACGAGAACCAGCAGCGGGGTGTTGCCAAGGAGATCATTGAGGAGCGCAAGGACGAGATTTTCGCCAGTGCGGGTGCCAGTGCTAAGGACCGCGTTAAGGCGTCGTTCATTCTGGGTCGCATTGCCGATCTAGAGAATATTAAGGCTGAGCAGAAGGAGATGACTCAGCGGATTATTGCCTTGGCTGAGCAGAACAAAACTTCCCCGGAGAAAATGGCTAAGTCGCTGCAGGAGCGGAATGCTTTCCAGGAGTTGGCCCAAGAAATCATCATCGGCAAGGTGCTCGACTTCGTTGAGCTGAATGCCCAGGTCGAAGAAGTGGCTACCCCGTCTCCGTCCGAGGTAAAAGCCTAATTCGGAGTGGTCCCGTTTGTGGGGCCATGCTCGAGAATTCAACGACAACGGCGGCCATTTTTTGGCCGCCGTTGTGCTTTTTCAGGGGCCAGGTTTCAGGGTCTGGGGTTCTGGTAATTGGAGTCTGCGGGAACGATTCAGTGGGAGTGTTCCGGGTAGCACAGTGTGGTTGGTTGCTTCAGTTCTACCGCGTGCCGTTGTGAGGGTTTGTCTGCCGGGTCTGGCGAGTGCGGTGGAGGCCCGGTGGGGCTTTGCGGGGTCGGACCTGCGCTCGCTAAGTAGGCTCAAAGCGAGGATTAGCTTTCGCGCTGCGCACTGTGGGGATAAGGCGTGTTCGCCTCCAATGCTCGCTCCGGTCCGGCCCCGCTGACGCCCGGTGGCTAAGGGTGCGCGGAGGTTGAGGCCTCTGTGAACGAGGGCTCTCGTTGATTACGCCGGGCTTAACGCAGGCTCTCAGCGACAACGCTGCGCCAGCAATTCGACCAGCCCAGCGAGCACTTCTTCGCGGTCGCGGCCTGCAAGGCTGAGAGCCAATTGGGCGGTCAGGAAGCTGTGCTTGGCGCCCATGTCGTAGCGGCGTCCGGCGGTTTCGAAGGCCAGGTAGCGCTCTTTCCGGGCGAGGGCGGAGAGGGCGGTGGATAGGTTCACCGGCCCGGTGGTCTCATTCACTTGACGATCGAGCAGGTCCATCAAGGAAGGGGTCAAGACGTGCATTCCGAAGAAGCAGAGGTAGTGGGCCGCACGCAAGCCCGGGATGATCAGTCGCTGTTCGGCCAGGGTGGGTGTTGGTTTTTCGAGGACCTCTGCGATTTCGTACAAGGCGTCCCTTCCGGTGACTCGACGTCCGCCGATTGCTCCATAGTAGGGTAGTTTGCTTTCGTGGGTCGCCTGGACAGCGGAGACGGCGGAGCGTTCGCTGGCGGCGGTCTCCACCAGTTGACGCGCGCAACTGACGGCCGAGGCGCTGACATAGACATGGTCCCCAACCAGTAGGAGAAAAGACTCGTCCTGGGTGAAGGCACGGCCGCACGCCACCGCATGGCCGTAGCCCCGGGGTTCGGTCTGCTCGATGAAGCGGAGCCTGCGTCCGTGGGGTCCTGCGGCTTCGGTGTAGGCGGCTTGGTCACCCGGGTGGATGACGACCGCGATTTCTTCGATGCCGGCCGAGAGTGCTTCTTCAATCACTACGCCCAAGGCACTGCGGGAGATGCCATCCTGACCCACCAGTGTCTGCAGCGGTAGTGTGCGCTGGTTTCGCCCGGCGGCGGTGATCAGAGCCTTCTTGATGTTCATCGGATGGGGCACAGTGGCAGATCGGTGGGCGATTGTCAGCAGGCAGAGCGCACGGCGGGCGGTGCGTGGGGCGCCACGGTGCGGGGTTCCAAACGTCAATTTTTCTTCCCTGTCTCGACACCAGCGGGGCGCAGGGTTAGGAGTCCTGCAGCACGTGAACCTTATCCAGATCACTCCGGGAGCCGGGGGTATGTATTGCGGGAACTGTTTTCGAGACAATGCCTTGGTGGCGGAGCTGCGCCGGCAAGGCCATGACACGGTGATGGTGCCCCTGTATCTGCCAATGACGTTGGACGAAGCCCCTACGGTGGGTGCTACCCCGACCTTCTTCGGAGGAATCAATGTCTTCTTGTCCCAGAAGATGGCCTGGTACCGGCGTTCTCCGGCATGGATGCGTCGGGCCGTGGATGCGCCTTGGCTGCTGAAATGGGCCGCTGGAAAAGCCGCTAAGACCCGGCCCCAGGATGTGGGCGAGCTGACGGTTTCGATGCTGCGAGGTGAGGAGGGTTCCCAGATCCGCGAATTAGAGGACATGGTTGCATGGATGTCTGGATTGCCGCAGCCCGACGCGGTTTTTTTGTCCAATGCGTTGCTCTTGGGCTTTGCCCGGCGACTGCGATCTGGGTTGGGAACGAAGGTGATTAGTTTTCTGCAAAGCGAAGAGTCTTTCCTCGATTCGCTGCCAGAACCTTTCCGCAGCGAAGCCTGGCGACTCATGGCCGATCGGGCGCGCGAAGTGGACGGTTGGATCGCTCCAACTCGTTATTTTGCCGACCGAATGATTCACCGACTGGGTCTTCCCGCAGACCACGTCCGCGTGGCCAAGAGTGGGATCTCTCTTGAGGGCTACCGGGATCTTCCGAGTCGATCGGATGGCGGTTTTCGAGGCTCTACACCCACGCTGGGATTCTTTGCTCGGATGTGTCCGGAGAAGGGCTTGGACACGGTCGTTGAGGCTTTCATCGAGCTGCGGCAGCAGGAGCGATTTTCAACCCTGCGATTGAAAGTCGGCGGCGGTTGTGGACCGGGGGACCAGGCTTTTGTGGAGACGTTGCGCCGCCGTCTGGCCAAGACCGGGTTGGCCGAGGCGACTTCTTTCCATCCCAACCTTTCCCGCGACGAGAAGGTGAGTTTTCTGGCCTCGGTGGATGTGCTTTCGGTGCCGTCCCGATTCAGTGAGGCCTTTGGACTCTTTGTCGTCGAGGCCCTCGCGGCTGGCACCCCCGTTGTCCAACCCGATGTCTGTGGCTTTCGTGAAATTATTGAGGCGACGGGCGGGGGGCGTTTATGTTCCACGAATACCTCCAGTGCTCTGGCAGCGACCCTTGCCGAGGTGCTGGCGAATCCTGCTGAACTGCGACGTCTGGGCGAGCGGGGCCGGCAGGCGGTGAGCGAGCGGTTCAGCGATGCTGCCATGGCTCGCGAGGTTCTAGCCGAGACTCGATCCCTATTAGCTCAATCCCAAAGGCCCACATCATCATCCCGTCCCTAACCTGCCAGTCCTTGAACAACTCCTCATTGCTCTCATGCCCTTTTTCGAATTCCGAGCGACCCGCCGTGTCGAGTTCAACGAAACCGACCTGGCCGGCATCGTTCACTTTTCCAATTTCTTCCGCTACATGGAGACGGTGGAGGGAGCTTTTTACAGGTCGTTCGGTCAGTCCGTAATTTTGCGGGGGGCAGCTGAGCCGCTGGGCTTGCCGCGGGTGCATGCCGATTGTGACTACCTCAAGCCGCTGCGCTTTGAGGACTTGATCGAAATGCACCTCTTGGTGAAGGAAAAACGCGAGAAGACGGTGACCTACCAAATTCGCTTCTGGCGTATTGAACCGGGACCGGCCGAGGAGGTCGCTGTAGGTCATGTGACCCTGGTCTGCGTGGGTCGGGGCCCTGGCGGTGAGCTCAAGTCTCAACCCTTCCCAGTCGACTTCGCCGCGCACCTGGAAGTGGCTCCGACCTCAGCCTTGCGCCCAGCCCGAGCCTAAGCCCCAACGAGGCAATAACACCGTCCTCGCTCAGGCTATAGGACGACTCTGGGTGTCGCCCAAAGGCCTCCGAGGTAGGGACCGATCTCCGAGCGGTCCGGCCCTGCGGCGTATCGTGTCTGCAGGCAGTTCGGCCCTGCGGCGGTCCTGCCCTCCAGGCTGTCCGTGTCCCCGGACGTGGCGCTTTCAGAGACATCGCCCTACCAGGGAGGTGGCAGCTGGTCCAGGGGGCCGCGAAGGCCGGTAACGGCAAGTTGGTAGGGACGGTGTCTCACCGTCCGTTCCCTGGGCTACCACACGCGGTGGGGATGGCCCGAGAGACTCGAGCCCTACCGGGGAGGTGGCAGCTGGTCCAGGGGGCCGCGAAGGCCGGTAACGGCAGTTGGTAGGGACGGTGTCTCACCGTCCGTTCCCTGCGCTACCACACGCGGTGAGGATGGCCCGAGAGACTCGAGCCCTACCAGGGAGGTGGCAGCTGGTCCAGGGGGCCGCGAAGGCCGGTAACGGCAAGTTGGTAGGGACGGTGTCTCACCGTCCGTTCCCTGGGCTGCCAGACGAGGTGGGGATGGTCCGAGAGACTCGAGCCCTACCAGGGAGGTGCTCGGCCGTCCCTTTCCTCCCCATTGCATCGTCCTGGCCTGAGCCGTTCTTGGGGAGGAGGCTGATTCTCCCGATTGCCGTTGGGGCGGGGTGAGGTCAGTGTGAGCGCCGTGAAGCGATTGTGTGCGCTGC
Source organism: Verrucomicrobiales bacterium (assembly GCA_005789375.1). Next base: position 6,061 of record SXXZ01000195.1, read on the forward strand.
TCTTGTGTGTGTGGTGGGTGGGTTGCGGTGCCCAGCCGCCGGCCTCGGCTCCGGCCTCTCCGCGAGCACAGACCTCGTCGAATGCGGCCACGGCCGCAGCCCGATCGTCTGCTTCAAATTTGGTGGCCGCCAGCGAGTCGGCAGAATCCGAGCCGGTGTTTCACTTGGCCACCGCTCAGGTTCAATTGCCTCGGGTGAAGTTGTGGATCGGCTCCCGGGAGATCGTCTCAGAAGTGTGCCACACGGTGCCGCAAATTGCCACGGGGCTCATGCACCGCACCGGGATCGGTCCTGAGGAGACCATGCTTTTCATCTTTGCTGGTCCGCGCGAACGCTCCTTTTACATGAAGAATGTGCCCTTCGACATCGATGTGGCCTACATCGACCGTGAGGGAGTGATTCAGGAAATTGTTCGCCTCAAGGCCAACGATGCCCAAGGGGTTCCGTCAAAATCGTCCCGCATCCAGTTTGTGCTGGAGGCCGCTCCAGAATACTTCGCTCTCCATGGCTTTGGTCCAGGCACTCTCATCAGTACCGAGCGGGGGGCTCTCGCGGAGGTTCTGGGCCCGATCGCCCAACTGAACTGAGCCCGGACCCACCCATTTTAAAACTCATCCATGAGGATCGCCCTCGCTCAGTTAAACACCACCGTCGGGGACATCGCCGGCAACGAGGGGCTTGTCTTGGAGGCCTATCGCCGCGGCGTTGAAGCCCAGGTGGAGTTGGTATTGACTCCCGAATTGTCCCTCACGGGCTATCCGCCCCGGGACTTGCTCCTGAGGGAATCCTTTATCCGGGCCAATCAAGCGGCCCTCGAACGGTTGGCAGCGGCCGTGGGTGAAGTGGGCTTGATTGTTGGATTTGTCGGTGAGAATCCGGTTCGGCCTGGACGTCTGCTCACGAATGCGGCGGCGCTGCTGCACCGGGGTCGCGTGGTGGCGATCCGAACCAAGACGCTGCTGCCGACTTATGATGTCTTCGACGAAGATCGCTACTTCGAGCCCGCCTCCGAGAATGCGGTGATCCACTGGGAGGGGCGTCGGTTGGGTTTGACCATCTGCGAAGACATTTGGAATGACGCCGAATTTGGGGTCCAGCGACGTTACCGTCCAGATCCCGCCGCCGCGCTGGTCGCTTCGGGTGCCCAGATTCTCATCAACCTGAGCGCCTCGCCTTGGCAACTCGGTAAGGAGCAGCGTCGCAGTGCCCTGCTGCGTTCTCTGGCTCGTCGTCATCAAGTGCCCGTGGTCTATTGCAACTTGGTCGGTGGCAACGACGAGCTGGTCTTCGATGGGCGCAGCTTGGCTTTCAATTCAGCGGGCGGGTGTCTCGGCGAGGCAGCTCACTTCTCCTCGGATTTTCTGGTCGTGGACACCGAGGCGGCGGGCGATCGCCCCTTGGCCCCTTTGGCCGACGAGGCTCTGTTGCACGATGCTTTGGTGCTGGGCATGCGCGATTATGTTGGCAAATGCGGTTTCCGCTCGGTGGTCCTGGGGCTGTCGGGAGGCATTGATTCCGCCCTAGTCGCCGCCTTGGCTGTAGACGCACTCGGTGCGGAGAATGTCCGGGGGCTGGCCTTGCCCACCCAATTCTCCAGTGCCGGAAGCATCGACGATGCCCGCTCTTTGGCTGAGAACTTGGGGATCCGTTTCGACGTGGTGCCCATCCAAGGCTCCTTCGAGGCCCTGAAGCGCCAAATGGAGCCGCTCTTCGAAGGTCGCCCGGAAGACACAGCCGAAGAGAATCTGCAGGCGCGGCTTCGCGGGGTGACCCTCATGGCCATGTCCAACAAGTTTGGTTCGTTGCTCCTGACCACGGGCAACAAAAGCGAATTGGCCGTTGGCTATTGCACCCTCTACGGCGACATGTGCGGCGGGTTGGCCGTCATCAGTGATTTGCCCAAGACTTGGGTGTATCGGGTGTCTCGATGGATGAACCGGGATCGGGAAATCATTCCCAGTTCGTCGATCACCAAGGCGCCGAGTGCCGAACTCCGACCCAACCAGACGGACCAAGACAGCCTGCCTCCGTATGAGGTTTTAGATGCCATCCTCGAGGCCTATGTGGTGGAGGATCGCCCGGCGGCCGAGATCATCGCTACAGGCTTCAGCGAGGCAGATGTGCGTCGGGTGGTCCGACTCATCGATTTGTCGGAGTACAAGCGGCGTCAGGCGGCTCCAGGCCTTAAGGTTACTTCCCGCGCGTTCGGAGTTGGTCGGCGTCAACCTGTGGCTCAGCGCTGGCGCGAGATTTAAGCACCTGCCAGGGCTCGATCCTTGGATGAGATATTTGGGCGCAGAGAGAGAGCGCTTTCCTAGTGGGTTTCTGCGTCAGAATACTCTGTTTTGAAATCATTTAGAGCCAACTCTGTGTGAAGTAATTACTAAAAATAGCTTTAGTTCTGTAATAATTGTATAAAATACAGTAAAAAATCGCTGTTTTTATTGCTAAGGGACTTCACGGCCGGGCGTTATCAGGGTGGAATAAGCCGTAACCGCCATGAACCCGTCCAGCACCTCCAATCAGACCTATGAACGGGTTGAGTGGGTTCGGATGACCATGGAGCGTCATGAGGCGGAGTTAATACGGTACGCGCGATCGTTGGTGGGAGATTTGCCTTCGGCTGAAGACCTGGTCCAAGACGCTTTCTTCAAACTTTGCAAGCAGGAGCCCGAGTCGCTGCAAGGACGTTTGGTGCCGTGGTTGTTCACGGTGGTCCGCAATCAGGCCATGGACCAGCATCGCCGCGAATCCCGCCGGCCTCGCGCCCCAGAGGCGGAGGCGTCCGAGTTGGCTGGTAACGCCCCGACGCCCTCCACTTCGGCTCAGGCGCGGGACGATGTCCGCAACTTGATGACCCTGCTCACTACGTTGCCTCCCAATCAGCGGGAGGTGGTTCGCCTCAAGTTCCAAAATCAACTGAGCTACCGGGAGATTTCCCACCTGACCCGTTTGAGCGAGACCAACGTCGGGTTTCTCTTACACACCGCCCTGAAGACCTTGAGGCAGCGCTTTGAGCGTCTCGACGCCGGGCCGAGTGTTTCCCAGACCCGCTCCAACCGTCCCCCGTCATCCCCACAATGAAAACCACCCCATCTCCTGCGGACTGGACGCCCGACTCCCCGGAGTTGACCGCCTTTGCTCTCAAAGATGGACCCTTTGATCCGTCGGTTCCCGGATGGGCCGAGCATCGGGCCGTCGCCGAACAGGTCGTCGCGCGCTCGGCTCCGCTGCGAGCCGAGATTGGCGAGATTCGGCGTGTGGCCGATGACATCGAGACGGACTTGACCCACGAGGCCATCCATCGCCTCAGCGCCGATCGTCGGAAGGCCGTCTTGGCCTATGCTGGCCAGTCCGGGCAGGGTCTTCCTGGCCGGTCCTCCGCAGAATTGTCTCCGGACACCGATTCGGGTTGGCACCGTTTTTGGTCGGTGCTCACCCGTCCGGCCATGGGATACAGTCTGGCCGCAGCCACTGCGTTGAGCATTGGTCTGGCCCTCTGGAATGCCTGGCCCTCGGGATCCGTGCCGTCCCCGGCGCTGGCCGTTCTTTCTGGGGGGTCGAATGCGCCCGCCGAAGTCTCTCCGTCAATAGTGGCAACGCAGGCAACGCAGGC